>CAIMHL010000423.1 GCA_903840825.1 uncultured beta proteobacterium | reverse complement strand
TTCCCGCCTGGCTGCGCGGCACCGCCATCGGCGCACCTTTTGGCTGCATTCCGGCCGGTGGCACCGAGATACCGACTTTTTTGAGCTATGCCACCGAGAAAAAACTGGCCAAAGGCTCACACAAAGACGAGTTTGGCAAGCAAGGCGCCATTGAAGGCGTAGCCGGCCCCGAGGCCGCCAACAACGCCACCGTGACTGCCGCGCTTATTCCCTTGCTCACCCTGGGCATTCCTACCTCCAACACCACGGCCATTTTGCTGGGTGCTTTTCAAAACTACGGCATTCAGCCCGGGCCGCAACTCTTTACCAGCTCGTCCTCGCTAGTCTGGGCTTTGATTGCGTCCTTGTACATTGGCAATGTGATGTTGTTGGTGCTGAACCTGCCTTTGATTGGCTTGTGGGTCAAATTGCTCAAGGTGCCCAAGCCCCAGTTATATGCCGGCATTTTGATTTTTGCCACCGTGGGGGCCTACGGCATGCGCCAAAGCGCCTTTGATTTGTTTTTGCTCTACGCCATTGGCGTGCTGGGCTTGGTGATGCGCCGCTTCAACTTTCCCACCGCACCGGTGCTGGTGGGCATGATTTTGGGCCCCTTGGCCGAGGCCCAGTTGCGCAACGCCATGTCGATCGGCGAAGGCAGTGCGATGGTGTTTTTGCAGCGCCCGATGTCTTTGACACTGCTCATCGTTGTGGTGTCTATATTGGTCGTGCCGCGCTTGCTGAAGAAGCGCACCAGCGCGCTGGCCTGAGCTTAATAAGGGTTGCGCGTTGACCCGGCCCGACGGGTTTCGCGCAGCATAAAGAGGTACAGCCCTTCTACTTTTTCCCGCGCCCAAGGGGTTTTGCGTAAAAACTTCAGGCTGGACGCCACGCTGGGCTCACTTTGAAAGCAGCGCACCGGAATGCGCTCGCCCAAGCCCTCCCAGCCGTAATGCTCGGCCAGCGCAGTGACGATGGTCTCCAACGTCAGGCCGTGAAGCGGGTTGCGTACTTGCGCAGGGGGCGAGTTGGGGGGCGAGTCAGGGGGCAAAAGGGGTGCGTTCATCCCTGTTATTTTATGGCTTGGCCTTAGCGCCAATAACGCCGCCCTCTGCCTTCGTCGCCATAGTTCAGTTCAAACTCCATCTCCCTTGGCGATACGTGGCGGCGGTGGTGGTCGCCACGATGCCCAGGCGGCACGAAGACGACAGCCGCCTGCACATAAACGCGTGGCTGGTAAGTGGCTATCACCTGGGGTGGCGGGGGCGCTTGTCGTACGCCCACAGGTGAAATTTGCAGGTGCAGGGTGGGGCCGGGGTCGTTGGGCATTTGTACCGAATATTGCTTGCCTGAAAATTCGTAAACCACGTTGTAGGCTACCGTGCGGTTTTCAACATAATTTTGCACACTGCAGCGTTGCACATTTTGAAACTGGGTTTGGGGTGCTCCTTCTATCTGGTCGCCCACGATGGCGCCGCCCATCAAACCGATCATGGTGGCGGCTGCTTTGCCGCTACCCCCGCCAATGGCGTTGCCCATGGCCCCGCCAGCAATCGCGCCAATCAGGGCACCGGCGCCTGATTTTTGCTGTTGCACCGCCACCGTCTCGGTCGTGCAGACTTGGCGTGGCACGCTTACTTGCGTCATGAGCGGGGTGGCAGAAATCACCCGGCCGACCTCTTGTGCCATCGCCACGCCGCTTGAAATGAGGGCGGTCGATAAAAGAAGCAGTTTTTTCATGGTTTTCACCTATGTTGATGTTGGCATGGTCCAAATCATCACACGCTCACCCCGCAGTTACTTAAAGTTGGGTGAAGACTTGGTAAAGATGGAAACAGGTGGGCGCGTTACTATTCCGTGATGGACCTGAACGACCCCCTTCCCCGTGACGCCCAAAGCATTCTTGAACTGGCGGCGCGCTCTATGTTTGAGCTTTTTGCCAACGCCAGCGAGGGCATGCTGCTGGTCGACCGCCAAGCCCGCGTGGTCTGGGTCAACGACCAATACAAACGCTACTTACCCGCTCTGGGTTTTGAGCGGGTAGAAGATTTTGTCG
>CAIMHL010000422.1 GCA_903840825.1 uncultured beta proteobacterium | reverse complement strand
TTGGCCTGCCGTTGGACTTGGAACGCTTCATGATTGTGGCCACCAGCGACTTCAACATGGGCGCCATGGAGAACAAGGGCCTCAACATCTTCAACACCAAATACGTGTTGGCCAACCAGACCACTGCCACCGATGCCGACTACGCCAACATCGAAAGCGTGGTGGGCCACGAGTATTTCCACAACTGGACCGGCAACCGTGTGACCTGCCGCGACTGGTTCCAACTCTCCTTGAAAGAAGGCCTGACCGTGTTCCGCGATCAGGAGTTCTCCCAAGACCTGTGCCATGAGGCGTCAGCCCGCGCGGTGAAACGCATTGAAGACGTGCGCGTGCTGCGCACCGCCCAGTTCCCCGAAGACGCCGGCCCGATGGCCCACCCGGTGCGCCCGGACAGCTATATTGAGATCAACAACTTCTACACCGTCACCATTTATGAAAAAGGGGCCGAAGTGGTGCGCATGATGCAAACGCTGGCCGCCTCGAAAGACGGCTCCGTGTCTGGGCGCGACGGCTTTGCCCAGGGCATGAAACTCTACTTTGAGCGCTTTGACGGCCAGGCTGTCACCTGCGACGACTTCGCTCAAGCGGTGGCCGATGCCAACCCGGACTCGGAGTTGTCTCGTTTGCTGCCCCAGTTCAAGCGCTGGTACAGCCAGGCCGGCACACCGGTCCTGCAAGCCAGCGGCAGTTTTGACGCCGCGCAACGCAGCTACACCCTGAGCTTTACCCAAAGCTGCGCCAACACGCCCGGACAGACCCACAAAGAACCATTTGTGATTCCGGTCAATGTGGGCTTGGTGAGTGCCGACGGCGCCCCCCTGCTCTTGCAGTTGGCAGGCGGCACCGACGCCGTGGGCACCAGCCACCTGTTTGTGATGACTGGTCAGAGCGAATCCATCACCTTCATCAACGTGGACGCTGAGCCTGTGCCCTCCATCTTGCGCGGCTTTACCGCCCCCGTGGTGCTGGCGTTTGACTACACCGACGCCCAGCTGCTCACCCTGCTGGCCAATGACCCAGACCCGTTCAACCGCTGGGAAGCAGGCCAACGGCTGGCCTTGCGAAGCGCTATTGAATCAATAGCTGGTCTAGCACATGGAAAGGGCGCTACAGGCCTAAATAATGCTTATATTGACGCCATGCGTCATGTGCTGCGCCACCCCACCCTCGATGCTGCCTTCAAGGAGCTGGTGCTCACCCTGCCCTCCGAGACCTACATCGCGGAGCAACTCGCGGTCGTCAACCCGCAGCACATTCACAATGTGCGCGAAGCCATGCGGGCGCAGTTGGCCACCGCCTTGGTTGAAGACTGGCAGTGGGTGGCAGAGACCCACACCCCCTTGGGCGGCTACAAACCCGACGCCGTCTCCGCTGGCCGGCGCGCCCTCACCGGCATGGCGCTGAGCTTTCTGTGCCTGGCCGCAAAAACGGACACGCAAAGTATCTGGCCCGGTAAAACCTACCAGCGCTTCAAAGACGCTGACAACATGACCGACCGCGCCAACGCGCTGGGCGCCTTGATGAACAGCGGCCACGAACTCGCCACCCCGGCGCTGGCGCGCTTTCACGCGCAGTTCAAGGGTGAAGAACTGGTGCTCGACAAATGGTTTGCCATGCAAGCCGGCACCTGTGACACCGAAGGCCAGGTGCTTCCCGCCGTGCGCCAACTGATGGCTCACCCCGACTTCAATTTGCGCAACCCCAACCGTGCCCGCAGCGTGATCTTTAGCTACTGCAGCGGCAACCCCGGCGCCTTCCACCGAGCCGATGCCGCAGGCTACGTATTTTGGAGCGAGCGCGTGATTGAGCTCGATGCCATCAACCCCCAGGTCGCCGCCCGTCTGGCCCGCGCTTTGGACCGCTGGAAAAAACTGGCCGAGCCCTACCGCAGCGCCGCCGTTGAGGCCATTGCCCGCGTCGCGTCCAAGCCCGACCTCAGCAACGATGTTCGTGAAGTCGTCAGCCGTGCGCTGGCCGAATAATCTCTACATAAGGAACCCGTCATGACCAAAAACATTTCTCTGACCCGCTACCTGGTGGAGCAGCAACGCTCCGAAGGGCATATTCCCTCGCAACTGCGCTTGCTGCTAGAAGTGGTGGCGCGCGCTTGCAAGAGCATCAGCCAAGCCGTTAACAAAGGCGATCTGGGCGAGGTGATGGGCAGCGCCGAGAGTGAGAACATTCAGGGCGAGATGCAGAAAAAGCTCGACATCATCGCCAACGAAGTGCTGATCGAAGCCAACGAATGGGGCGGTCACTTGGCGGCCATGGCCAGCGAGGAAATGGAAGGCATTTACGTGGTGCCCAACCGCTACCCGCAAGGCGAATACCTGCTGCTGTTTGACCCACTTGATGGCTCCAGCAACATTGAAGTCAACGTCAGCATTGGCACCATCTTCAGCGTCCTGCTCAAGCCCGAAGGCGCAGGCGTTTCAGAACAAGACTTCTTGCAGGCTGGCGCCAAACAAGTGGCTGCGGGCTACTGCGTGTATGGCCCCCAAACCACCTTGGTGCTGACCGTGGGCGACGGCGTGGCCATGTTCACCCTGGACCGCGAACAAGGCTCCTTTATTCTGACCAAAGAAAACATCAAGGTGCCCGAAGACACCATAGAATTTGCCATCAACATGAGCAATATGCGCCACTGGGATGCCCCCGTGAAACGCTATGTAGACGAATGCCTGCAAGGCACGGACGGCCCCCGCGCCAAAGACTTCAACATGCGCTGGATAGCCAGCATGGTGGGCGACGTGCACCGCATACTGACGCGCGGTGGCGTGTTTATGTACCCCTGGGATAAACGCGAACCCAACAAGCCCGGCAAGCTGCGCCTGATGTACGAGGCCAACCCCATGAGCTGGCTCATCGAGCAAGCTGGCGGCGCTGCCACCAACGGCAAAGAGCGCATTTTGGACATCGCCCCCAGCAAACTCCATGAGCGCGTGAGCGTGATTTTGGGGTCCAAAAACGAAGTGGAACGCATCACCCGGTACCACCACGAGGCTTGAGGCGAGGTCTCAATTAAAAAATCTGGCGGTGTCGCTCAGTCGGGGGCACCTTTTCAACACATGCCCTACTTCGCAGGTGGGGATTGACGCCCTTTTCAAGGGGTCTTCACCTTAAGTTATCAGCGTCATCCCCGAATGTTTAGAAGCATTCACATCAAACGTGGCTGTCGTTTCGCACCCCGCGCTGTTGGCTGAGCGCTCAATGAGGCAGTCTGCAAAGTCAGACTTACCATCTTTGAAAACTCGAAGCGCACGTATCACCTGGTCCGCGCTCTCAATCTTGAACTGCTTGGTCCGAATGATGGCATCCAAAGCCTGTGCCACCTGCGAGCGGGTCAGCTCGAAGCTTGCGCTGAGAACCCACACCAACTCAACTACCGAGACCAGCGTCACGTACCCACTCCCAACACCGTCCAAGGACTCCACAATCTTTGTAGCTTTAGGCGACTGTTTGGGGTCATCTTGCATGATGTAACGCACCAAGACGTTGGTATCCAAGCCAATCATCTTGCGGCTGCTCCCTGGGTGGCAATGGCAAGGTTCATCTCATCAATCGACACGACCCGCTTGGCGACACCGAACATGCCCTTTAATTCGGTAACCGAGCGGTTTGCCGCGACAAACTCATACCTGCCGGGCTCCACTTCGACAAATTCAACGCGATCCCCCGTATCGACATGCAAAGCGTGCCTGACTTCTGCTGGGATGGTGATTTGCCCTTTAGATGAAATAGTTGCTGTAGTCATTAAGTTTCTCCCTTTCTCACACTTTACCTTACATCAAAGTAAGTTGTCTTTATCCCCATAATTTAGACCCAAGCCTAATTTTTTGGGAGTGGAGAACTTGGTGAAACACCCCATCTGACGCCTCAAAGAGATCTGACCCGCTGGGTATAATTTATGCACACTAGCCGGTGTAGCTCATTCAGTAGAGC
>CAIMHL010000421.1 GCA_903840825.1 uncultured beta proteobacterium | reverse complement strand
GCGGAGGGTTTGACCCCTCGCACGCTTTCCAGGCGTGTGACTTAAACCGCTCATCCACCGATCCAGCGTCTCTTATTCTAGCCTAGAGCGGCGTAGTTTTCCCCCTTAAACATGCCTTGATAATAAAAAAGCCACCCGAAGGTGGCTTTTTATACTACCGAAGCAATTAGTTCAGAGCAATTTTCTTGTCACCTTTGTAGGTGTACAAAGTCATGGCTGGGTTTTTCAACTCACCATTGGACTCAAACTGAACGCTGGTTGTGATGCCCTTGTAGTTTGTCGCGCCAATCATGGGGCCATAAACTTTAGGATCAGAACTGCCAGCACGTTTCATAGCGTCAACCAACACGTGCACGGCATCGTAAACGTAAGGGCTGTAAACCTGGAACTGACCTGGGAATTTAGCGTCGTAACGCTGTTTCCAGGCTGCGCCGCCAGGCATTTTTTCCAATGAAGCACCGCCCTCAGCGCAGACCACGTTATCCAAAGTTTTTGCACCAGCGGATTGCTTGATCAAGTCCATTGTGCAAATGCCATCACCGCCAAAATATTTGACGTTGCTGAGGCCAAGTTGCTCCATCTGGCGAAGCATAGGACCTGCTTGTGGGTCCATACCACCGAAAAACACACCATCAGGATTCTTGGACTTAATAGCTGTCAGAATGGACATGAAATCCACTGACTTGTCTGTTGTGAACTGCTCGTCAACAATGGTGATGCCTTTAGCTGCTGCTGTGCGTTTAAACACTTCAGCAACGCCTTGACCGTAGGCTGTACGATCGTCGATCACGGCGATACGCTTTAATTTCAAGGTGTCAGCAGCGTAATAGGCCAGTCCAGCGCCTAAAGCGTTGTCATTGGCCAGCAAGCGCCAAGTAGTTTTGTAGCCAGGCTTGGTCAGGTTAGGGTTTGTTGCAGACGGTGTGATGTGAGGAATGCCGCAATCGTTGTAAATCTTTGAAGCTGGAATAGTCGTACCAGAATTCAGGTGACCAGCAACGCCAGATACTTTGGCATCACACAACTTTTGGGCCACTGCTGCGCCCTGTTTTGGATCCGCAGCATCATCTTCGGCAACCAATTGAAATTTAACTTTTTTGCCGCCAATCATGACGCCAGCTGCATTAAGATCTTCGATGGCCATACGGGCACCGTTTTCGTTGTCTTTACCGTAAGCGGCCTGTGCGCCCGATACTGGTGCAACGTGGCCGATCTTGACGATCACTTCTTGTGCAGCGGCAATACCCGAGGCAAGGGCCATGGTGGCAAGCACAGTAACTTTTAACTTCATTTGCATAATCAACTCCAAAATTAAGAAGAATGGGAATTCAATGATCCCACACCCAATACGATAGCGCAATATTCAGGCCATTTACCTAGGGTTGACACCAAGTTTGGCCGGTTATGCAACATTATTTTTGCTTATCTTGGCCTGGGGTGAATAAATGGGCCTGATGAAGTGTTCGCCTAACGATCTCTTCTAGTTCAGGTTTCAGTGTATTTGTCAGGTTTTGCAGATGCTCGGTCAGCAAGCTTTGAATGAGTTCTTCAGCCAGCGATGAAAGTTTACGGTCAATTAACTCTGCCATTTGCACGCTTAAAGTGTGAACGAGTGCTTCTGCATTGGATTGCACATCGTCAGTGTCATTCATTTGCACAGGCTCGACGACCTCTGTCAAGGTGGGGACGAAGCGGGAGAAAACTGGGGGTTGCGTGCTCATGGCTAGCTGGGCTTCAGGTTAAGGTCGTGACGGGTTATTGCATAGCCCAAGTCAACGTACTGTTTCCACCGGCTACGGGCACTCTGGCGACTGTCGTCGTCCAGAGCAACCACTTCAATCACACGCTGAAAATTTTCAAAACCAAGTGAGACAGTGGTACCGAGGTTAAGCAAAATTTGACGATGTGGTGTGCTGTCAATATGGGTTGCCAAAACGACAGGTGACATGGCAAGAATGGACGGCGCGGTGGTGAAATCACAGTGCGCAAGAAAATCGGTTGGAGAAAAGGTCCACAGCGCTACGTCCAATCCGTTCAAGGTTTGCTCATCTGCCGTGACCACAACTTTGGCACCGCTACCCACCGCTTTGCGCAGTAAGCGGCAGGCGTAGGCCACCGGATCAGGGGCGTTAAAGTGAAATGCTACGTCGGTCACATTAATTACTTGGATTTGGCAAGCGTCATCAAATAGGCCAAGAGCAGTGGTACCGGACGACCTGTCGCCCCTTTGTTAGCACCACTTTTCCAGGCTGAGCCCGCTATATCAAGGTGAGCCCAGGTAAATTTTGCGGTAAATCGTTGCAAAAACTTGGCCGCAGTGACAGCGCCACCAGCGCGCCCGCCGACGTTGGCAACATCGGCAAAATTTGTTTTCAGACTCTCTGAATAGTCTTCATCGAGTGGCATCCTCCAACAAAGATCAGACGAGTACTCACCGGCCGACAAAAGTGCTGAAGCCAATGAGTCGTCAGGGGAAAACAGACCGCTTCTCACGGCACCCAAAGCCACCACACAAGCGCCTGTCAGGGTCGCGATATCAATCACAGCACGAGGCTTGAAGCGCTCAGCGTAGGTCAATGCATCGCAAAGCACCAAACGGCCCTCCGCATCCGTGTTGAGAATCTCAATGGTTTGACCGCTCATGCTGGTCACCACATCACCAGGTTTGACAGCACTGCCATTGATCAAGTTTTCACAGGAAGGGATTAGCCCAACCACGTTTATAGAAGGCTTCAACTCGGCCAAAGACCTAAACACACCTAAAACGCTGGCAGCACCGCACATGTCGAATTTCATTTCGTCCATTTCACCGGCTGGTTTGATGGAGATGCCTCCGCTGTCAAAGGTGATCCCTTTTCCGATCAATACGGTAGGTGCCTGTGTTTTTGGAGCGCCGTTGTAGTGCAAAACAATAAACCGTAAGGGCTCATCTGACCCTTGAGACACCGCCATAAAGGAGCCCATTCCCAAACTGGCGACCTCCTTGGGTCCTAAAACTTCACACTTGATGCCAGGAAACTTGGCAAGCGCCTTGGCAGCGCCTGCCAAGTGGGTCGGTGTGGCGTAGTTGGCTGGTCGGTTCGCCCATTCTTTGGCGAATTCAACCCCGGCGACGCTGGCGACCGCGTGGTCAAAGCTTGGTTTGAGTTTCAGGCCACCAGGAACATTGATCAAAACACGCTGAATTTGACGACCTTCAGGCTTGGTTTTGGTAGCAACATAAACATAACTTGCGTCGGCTGCGGCCATGATGGCAGAGGCCAAGGCATTTTCATGGGGCTGAGTGACAAAGCAAAGACAGATTTTTTTCGCAGCTTTGCCCTTGACGGCCGAAATAGCTGCAGAAACTGCCTGACGTACATCCTTGAGTGAACCCTCCCCAATGCTTGCCATCACCAAATGAGTAGCCGACATCCCGCTTGGGCGATACGTCATCAGGAATTTCCCTGGCTTGTCGACTAGATCGCCAGCTTTCATGGCCGAGGATGTCAGGGCAGAAATGGAGTCTGTCTCGGCCTTCATAACTGCGCTGAAAAGCACGATCAATGCATCGCATTTTTCCCGTGCTGCGGCTGCAAGGTCAAAGGTCTTAAATTCAAAGTTCATAATTCAGGGTTTTACATCCGTGGTTGACAGCATCTCGATGCACCGTGCGATCAAGACGTGTTTTCAAATCAGCAGACAATGTTATTCCATTCCTCAATCCGCAAAGAAGTTGCACGCAGTTTTGGTGCAACTTTGATCATTTTGGCAACCGTCGTGATGACGATGACGCTAATCCGAACTTTAGGCCAGGCTTCGCGTGGCAGCTTTAACCCCTCGGATGTGATGCTGGTCATGGGTTACACCGTCTTGGCCTATATGCCCACCATCTTGACCATGAGTCTGTTTATTGCCATTATTTTTACGCTATCGCGCATGTACAGCGACAGTGAAATGGTAATTTGGTTCAGCAGCGGTAAGGGCTTGGGGTCATTGATCGGGCCGCTTTTTAGATTTGTATGGCCGATATTGCTCGTTATCGTGTCACTTTCAATGGTTGTGTTGCCTTGGTCAAACCAAAAAATTGAAAAATTAAAAGACCAGTACGAAAAAAGGGGCGACATCGAACGGATTGAACCCGGTCAGTTCCAGGAATCAGCGGGGGGGGCAAGGGTATTTTTCGTCGACAAGGATGCCACCGGTAAAGAGTTTGGCTCCAATGTTTTCATTGCTAGCAAAGAGTTTGGCAAGGAAAACATCACCTCTGCCCGCAGTGGCCGAATACAGCACAACGACCAAGGCAAGTTCTTGATGCTCAGTAACGGACAGCGTCTTGAAATAGGTATTGATCAATCAGACCTGAAAATAAGCGAATTTGAAGAATATGGCGTAAAAATAAGCTCAGAAGTCCTTAACACCACACCCTACGTTCAAGTAAATACGCTTGCAACACTGACTCTGCTCTCCGATCTCACCCCGGTAAATTTGGCTGAATTGTCATGGCGGATTGGCTTGTTTTTAGCCGCCATCAACTTCGTCATCCTTGGAGTTGCTGTTTCAAATGTTAAACCACGCGTAGGACGCAGTACCAACCTTGTTTTCTCTCTTTTTGCCTTTGTGCTTTATTTCAACTTACTCAATTTGGGACAGAGTTGGATTGCATCAGGGAAATTTTCTTTCATTGGCTTTTTATTAACGGTGCATGGTGGTGCGTTCGTCATAGGCTTGCTTTGGCTTGCCCGGGGCCATCACAATTGGCATTGGAGACAGTTTCCAGGTTTCAGACGCACCAACCGCACCTTGTCAATCAAGGAGGGGTTATGAACACCATTCGCCGGCTTATTTATGGTGAAGTCATTACGGCAGTCGCCTTTGTTACGCTAGGTTTTTTGTCACTTTTTTTCTTTTTTGATTTTGTGGAAGAGGTCCAATCGCTAGGGCGCTATGCTGCAACGGGCTACAAGTTAATCCACGCGTTGACATTCGTGGTGCTCATGATCCCAAGCCACACCTACGAACTATTGCCAATCGCTGTTTTGATTGGAACCATATTTGTCATGGCGAGATTTGCACAAAGCAGTGAATACACGATTTTGCGCACGAGTGGCTTAGGGCCTTGGCGTGCACTAAGAACACTGCTTATTTTAGGTCTTGGTTTTGTTGTGTTGACCTTTGCAGTTGGCGACTACCTGTCGCCCACTGCTGACCGGGCTGGGCAACTTTTGAAGGCTCGCTACCAAGGCAACATCACGGTGGGTCAAACTGGCGCTTGGCTGAAGGAAAAGCAGCCTTACTCACAGTATGCCGTCAACATTAGTGCCTTGGACTCAGATGGAAGTATGCGCGGCATTCGTCTATTTGAGTTTGATAGCAAGGGGTTTTTGATGTCGATGCTTCAAGCAGAAGCGGCAAATTTTGTTGATGACGATGCGTGGACTTTGAAGCAAGTTGTAAGAACTGAGTTCCCTGCGCGCGACGCAGCAGATGCAAGTATTGACCGCACACGAATAGACAACTTTCGCTGGACCAACCAGATAAGTGCAGAAATGGTTTCTGCCGCACTGCTCAAACCTGAGAGGATGAGCACTATCGATCTCTTTTTGTATGTTCGACACCTGAATGCAAATGGCCAGAGTGCTCAGCGCTATGAAATTGAGTTTTGGAAAAAAGTCTTTTATCCCTTGAGTTGTCTGGTCATGGTGGTTCTTGCCCTGCCCTTCGCTTACCTCCACTTCCGTTCGGGCGGTATTACCGCTTATGTTTTTGGTGGGGTCATGGCGGGTATCAGTTTCTTTTTGTTGAACAACGTCTTTGGTTATATTGGCAACCTTCAAAACTGGCAGCCTTGGCTCACCGCTGCGTTGCCAGGCCTCATTTATTCAGCAATTTCACTAACGGCTTTTGGCTGGCTCGTCCTCAGGCGATAAGCTCTTAACATCCAACGGCTCCTTACCGCGAATATCGATCAATGAACAACTCCCCTTTTCACGGCACGATCTTGTTTGCCCACGGCTCTCGAGATCCCTTGTGGCGCAAACCCATCGAAGCTGTTGCAGCGCGCATTTCAGAAATGGCACCCCAAGTCCATGTTCGTTGCGCCTACCTTGAACTCAGCGTGCCTGATCTCGCCACGAGTGCGAATGAGTTGATCGCATTAGGTGTTAACCACATCACTGTATTGCCGCTTTTTTTAGGGGCGGGGAAGCATGCCCGCGAAGACTTACCCGTTTTGGTCCAGGAGTTACGACTTGCACACCCCACTGTTGAAGTCAATTTGCGTCCTGCAATTGGTGAAGACGCTCAAATGATCGAGCTTATGGCACGTGTTGCCTTGTCTTGACCATTCAGGCAATAAACCAATCGTTTGGATCATAATGATTGGTATTGTTAGATTAATTTTGATATGAACTTACACCAATTCCGATTCGTTCAAGAAGCTGTCCGGCGCAATTTAAACCTGACAGAAACTGCCAAAGTACTGCACACGTCGCAACCTGGTGTTTCCAAAGCCATCATTGAATTGGAGGAAGAGTTGGGGATTGAAATTTTCTCCCGACATGGAAAACGTCTTAAGCGAGTGACTGAGCCAGGCTTACATGTGTTAAAAAGTATTGATCTGATCATGAGAGAGATCGGGAACCTAAAACGTATTGGTGAACAGTACAGTGCGGAGGATAGCGGTACTCTGTCGATTGCAACCACCCATACCCAAGCTCGCTATGTCTTGCCTGAACCTGTGGCCAGACTGCGAACGGCATATCCCAAAGTTAACGTTAGCCTGCATCAGGGCTCCCCCGATCAAGTGGCACGAATGCTGATCGACGAGGTGGCTGAAATTGGCATTGCCACCGAGTCTCTGTCGGCTTATTCTGAATTAGTTACATTGCCTTGCTACGAGTGGCAGCACGTTTTAGTTTTGCCTGTGGGGCATCCGCTGTCCCTGAAGGAAAACGTGACGCTGGAAGACATCGCGCTTGAGCCCCTCATCACCTACCACCCTTCCTACACAGGGCGGACGAAGATTGACCACGCCTTTGCGACCCGAAAACTCGAACCACGCATAGCCCTGGAAGCCATTGATTCAGATGTGATCAAAACCTATGTTCGCCTGGGACTAGGGGTAGGCATTGCTGCTGAGATGGCAGTTCGCGATGTTGTTGCCGATGGTGATAAAAGTGACCTTGTTGTCCGACCGGCAGGTCTTCTTTTTGGTCAAAATGTCACTCGTGTTGCCTTTAAACGAGGTGCTTATTTGAGAAATTTTGTCTATAAATTTTCAGAATTGCTGAGCAGCCGTCTAAGCAGAGATCTTGTCGCACGCGCCATGTCCGGCCACGTCGATGATTATGAGTTGTGATCTTTTTAACCACTAAATATCCAATCAAACATTGCCAAAAACTGCCCGTATGAACACTCCATCGCTTGTGTCGAAACTACCCAATGTAGGGACCACCATTTTCACCGTCATGTCAGGGCTTGCTCTTGAGAAAAATGCGGTTAATTTAGGCCAAGGTTTCCCAGACTTCAACTGCGATCCCTACTTAGTGGATGTCGTTTCAAGCGCAATGAAAGAAGGATTAAACCAATATCCACCTATGGCGGGTGTTCCCGTTTTACGAGAGGCCATAGCTTCAAAAATCATAGCGCTTCATGCCCGCCCGTACGACCCAGCAAGTGAAATAACCATTACAGCTGGTGCGACACAAGCCATCATCACCATCATTCTTGCGATAGTGCATCCGGGCGACGAAGTGATTGTGCTGGAACCCTGCTATGACAGCTATGTTCCCAATATCGAACTGGCAGGCGGCATTCCTGTTCGGGTTCCCCTGACGCCAGGTACTTTTCGGCCAGATTTTGACAAAATTAGCGCGGCAATTTCCCCCAGAACGCGCGCAATTTTGATTAACTCCCCCCACAACCCGAGCGGTACGGTCTGGACCCGTGCCGACATGCTGCGCCTTCAAGAAATACTGGCACCTACCAACGTTCTGCTTATTAGTGACGAGGTTTATGAGCACATGGTTTTTGATAACCAAGCTCACGAAAGTGCTGCGAGATTTCCTGGCTTGGCAAGTCGGGCATTTATTGTCTCTAGCTTTGGTAAAACTTACCATGTCACGGGTTGGAAAGTTGGCTATGTTGCTGCACCTGCAGACTTCACAACCGAGTTTCGCAAAGTTCACCAATTCAATGTGTTCACGGTCAATACGCCTGTTCAATACGGCTTAGCGGCCTATATGGCCAATTCAAAACCTTATCTAGACTTACCCGCTTTTTACCAACATAAGCGTGACCTGTTTCGACAGGGATTGAAGGCAACCAAGTTCAAGCTTCTCCCTAGTGAAGGCACCTACTTTCAATGTGTTGATATTTCAGAGGTCAGCGAATTAAGTGAGATTGAGTTTTGCAAATGGCTGACCACCGAAATTGGCGTCGCCGCCATTCCACTGTCCGCCTTTTATGGCGACGGTTTTGACCAGCGTGTCGTTCGCTTCTGTTTTGCGAAAAAGAACGAAACCCTGAATGCCGCCTTGGCTCGCTTAAAAGTACTTTAAAGATTAGCGAACGCTAACAACCAATTCAAACTACACATGTCTATAGAACCTCTCCTAATTCTTGAACTTATCCTGCTTGGCTTGTGCACAGGCTTTCTAGCCGGTCTGCTGGGGATTGGCGGCGGCATGATCATGGTGCCATTTCTCACCATAATTTTTTCTGGTCGAGGTGTTGCCCCTGACCTCTCGGTCAAAATGGCGATTGCTACCTCAATGGCTACGATCATATTTACCTCCATATCCAGCGTCCGGGCGCACCACAAGCGTGGTGCGGTGCGTTGGGACTTGGTTAAAGGTCTGGCACCGGGCATTGTTTTAGGTGGAGCGATTGCGAGCATGGGTGTTTTTGCCCTGCTAAAGGGCGCTTCATT
>CAIMHL010000420.1 GCA_903840825.1 uncultured beta proteobacterium | reverse complement strand
TGCGTGATTGACGTGGATGGCGCCAACCTGAGCTATGTGGCCAGCGGCACCATCAGCACGCAGCACCTGGACATTAGCTTGCTGCCAGCCCGCCTCAAGGTACTGTTTGACGGCATCCGCGAAGTAGTGGCCCGCTACGAGCCCGATTCAGCCTCGGTAGAAATTGTGTTTGTCAACGTCAACCCGCAGTCCACCCTGCTCTTGGGCCAAGCACGGGGCGCTTGCATCACCGCCCTCGTCTCCAACGATTTGCCTGTGGCCGAGTACACGGCGTTGCAAATGAAACAAGCGGTGGTCGGCTATGGCCGGGCCGACAAAACCCAGGTGCAAGAAATGGTGCGCCGCCTGCTCACCCTGCCCGGCTTGCCCGGCAGCGACGCTGCCGATGCACTGGGCCTGGCCATTACCCACGCCCACGCCGCCAAAGCCATGGCCCGTTTAGCGCTGGCCGATGGCGCTTTAGGTGCGGGCAGCGGCAAGTACAAGGCCGGGCGCAGCCGCTGATTGACAGAACCCTTAATGGGGGTCAGATTCCAATTGTTTAATGCCTTGAGTTTTGAGGTCTAGCGCTTAACGCCCTGCGCCACGCTTGCAGGCGCGTCCCAGTGGGCGTCAAACCAGGGGTCGTTATTTAGGTAGGCGGTGAGCATGGGCAGCGCATCAAAGCCCCAAAACAGCTTGTCGTCCACTTGAATAGTGGGCACGCCAAAGACACCCAGCGCCAGGGCTTCTTCGGTGTTGGCTTTGAGCTGGGCCTTGACTTCATCACTGGCCACAGAGCGCTGCGGGGCCAATAGCTGGGTGAGTTGCTGCAAGCGCTCAGGGTCATCCGCCGGGGCACCGCCTTGCCAGACGTGCTTGAACACGGTATCGCACACATAGCGGTTGGGCGCGCCCTGTGGGCTGCAGGCCAGCGCCAAGCGCAAGAGCGAGAGCGGGTTGAACGGGTGGCTGGCTGGCATCTGCAAATCTACGCCTTGGGTGTGCGCCTGCCACAGCACTTGGCGGTAAGTCCAGTCGCGCTTGCCCGGCATTTCGGCCGGTCCGAGTTGGCCGTGGTGCTTGAGCAGCGCGGCAAAGAGGATGGGTTTGTAGCTGACACTGACACTGTGGCCCATCAGGGCTTGGGGCAGCTTCTCAAACGCCAGGTAGGCGTAAGGCGAGATGAAATCGAGGTAAAAAGTGAGGTGCTTCATGACAGACTTTGCGCTGCGCGCTGCTCAATTTGTACCCACATGGCCCGCTTGGCCACGTCGTCCGACTGGCTCCACAGTCGAATTTCGTCAATGGTGCGAAAGCAGCCTTCGCACAAGCTCGTGCTCATGTTTTTGCTCATGCGGCACACTGACAAGCAGGGTGAAGGTACTTTATCGACTCCAGCCCTTATCTGTCTTGCTTGAGCAGCTATTAATTCAGGACCATTTGCCACCGGCTTAAGTTCACTCATATCAGCCCAAGCGCTTGTTAAAGAGGGCCGTTGCCGCGCGTGAACCTGATTTTCGGTTCAAAAAGTCGCTGATGAATTGCCCTGCATCAATCAGCTTGTCCAGGTCAATGCCGGTCTCAATCCCCATGCCGTGCAGCAGGTACACCACGTCTTCAGTGGCTACATTGCCGGTCGCGCCTTTGGCGTAAGGGCAACCGCCCAAACCGGCCACCGAGGTGTCAAACTGCCACACGCCCATTTGCAAACTGGCCAGCGTGTTGGCCACTGCTTGGCCATACGTGTCATGAAAATGCCCCGACACATCGGCCAGGTCGTAGTGCTTGAGCGTGGCCTCAATGGCCCGCTGCACTTTCAAAGGTGTGCCCACGCCAATGGTGTCGGCCACGCCAATGTGCTGCACGCCAATGCCGCGCATGAGCCCGGCCAGATAGCCCACCTGCGCGGGCGCAACCTCACCCTCATAGGGGCAACCCACCGTGCACGACATGGCACCGCGCACGTAAACACCCGCCGCGCGGGCGGCAGCCACCACCGGCGCAAAGCGCTCAATGCTCTCGGCAATGGAGCAGTTGATGTTCTTTTGACTAAAAGCCTCGCTGGCAGCAGCAAACACCACAATCTCGTCAGGCCGCGTCTTGAGCGCCGCCTCAAAGCCCTGCGCATTGGGCGTCAGCACCGAGTAGCGCACGCCAGCCTTGCGCGCAATGCCCGCCATCACCTCGGCGTTGTCCGCCATTTGCGGCACCCATTTGGGGGATACAAAGCTGGTGACCTCAATCTCGGTGAGGCCAGCGTCTTGCAGGCGGTGCACCAGCTCAATTTTGACGGCGGCAGGAACAGGCTGCTTTTCGTTTTGCAAGCCGTCACGCGGCCCGACTTCAACCAGTTTGACGCGGGAGGGGAGATTCATGGGGTGCCTTAAAAGTGGATCAAATAGTGTCAACGGGCCAAGCCCCAATAGCCCGCCTCACGCTGGTGACGAATCGCTAGCACCAAAACCGCATTATGTTCGTCCTCAACACTATAAAGGGCCACGTAACCGGTGCGGCCGCGCGAGATCACCAACTCACGCAAGCCCCACTCAACGGGGCGACCAATCAAGGGGTGGCGACTGAGCAAACCTACGGCCTCTGCAATCAAATCCACCTTTTCAGCGGCTGCCAACGCGTCTGCTGCAAGTAAAAAATCGCTCAGCCGCTCAAGGTCCGCCAAGGCGCGATCCGAGTAGATCAGCTTTGCCAAGGGGTCGCTTTCGGCTTGGGTGCTGCTTTGTCGCTAACACGCGCTTTCAAGTAAGTGTGGACATCTTGGGCATCAAACCCCAAGCCACTCTTCAACATCTGCGCACGAGCCGCTTGGGCATCTTCAACAAAGCCCAGCCTTTGCTCCGCCGCCGCCGCGGCATGCTCAATCGCATCGACCATGAAGGCATGCGGCGAGACGCCTTGCTTTTGCGCCAGCGCGGCCGTGCGCTGCTTAAGTTCGTCTGTAAGTTTTAAGGATGTTGTGGCCATTTAATTCTCCATGAGAAAGGTGACACCATGGTAACACCCGCCAAGGCCAGTCTATCGATTTCCGCTGATCCACCCTATCAATCGAAATACCCCCATGGCACAACGATTCCACTCTTTCTTTCTGGAGCGACCAAAGTTGCTTGACTGATTCAAATCAGCTTAGGCAGCAACACCATGGCTTAGCTGCAGTTCTGAAAGTCGGCTTTAGAGAAAGGTACACGATTTTTTTAGACACATTGCGGTCACCCACGGTTCACCACGCGGAAGTCCGGTATGCCGCGATTGCGGAACTAGAGATTTGCGATCTGCCCGCTCTAAAGCGGCTGTTGGCAAACTGGGACTGACCGGCAGCTATGCGGCTACCAGTTCGTCAAAGTGGGCACCCGGACCCGACCATTAGCGGGTATTCGCCAGCGATTGTCGACTTAGAAATTTCGGCAATGCGGCCAATACGCGCCTGTAACGGTCGCAAGGCATGCTGGATTGTTTTGAGTCCCAACATCGGAGGAAACGGGGTAACTGCGGAAAAAATGTTCATCCCAATATGACTCCATCCC
>CAIMHL010000419.1 GCA_903840825.1 uncultured beta proteobacterium | reverse complement strand
GCTAGCGTGGCGCTGCTGGACGCTGATGCGACAGTGGCCTGCTGCGTGGGCCCTACTTTGCTGGGTACCCGCGATGCGCAGGGCAGCGACAGCGCTGACCGCGTGCATGACACCGAAGTGTTTGGCCCGGTGGCCACCTTGCTGCCTTACCGGGACGCCGCCCATGCGCTGGCGCTGGTGCGTCGCGGCCAAGGCTCACTCGTGACCTCGCTTTATGGCAGCGACCCCGCCACCTTGGCCGCGATGGCGCTGGAATTGGCCGACAGCCACGGGCGCGTGCACGTCATCTCGCCCGATGTGGCGCAGTTGCACACCGGCCACGGCAATGTCATGCCCCAGTCGCTGCACGGCGGTCCTGGCCGTGCTGGTGGTGGCGAAGAACTGGGCGGCCTGCGGGCGCTGGGCTTTTACCACCGCCGTTGCGCGGTGCAAGCCAGCACCAGCGTGCTGCAAGCAATGTAAATAAAAACAAAACGGACCCGAAGAGACACCCCATGAACCACCCAGACTCAGTCCCTAAGCTTGGTGCGCACTTTAATTTTGCGCAACACCTGATCACCCGCAACAGCGCGCGCGCCGCCAAAGCCGCGTTCATTGATGACCAAGGTGCCTTGAGTTTTGGTGAACTTGAGCAGCGCATTCGCCGTATGGCCGCCGCCTTGTTGAACTTGGGTGTGCGCCGGGAAGAGCGCGTGCTGCTTTTGATGCACGACTGCTGCGACTGGCCGGTGAGCTTTTTGGGTGCTCTTTATGCCGGCATCGTACCCGTGGCAGTGAACACCTTGCTCAATTCCGACGACTACGCCTACATGCTGCTGCACAGCCGCGCGCAAGCGGTGCTGGTCTCCGGTGCCTTGTTGCCCACGCTGCAAGCCGCGCTGGACCAAGCCACGCATGAGGTCAAACACGTCATCGTCTCCAACCCACCGGCTGTTTTACCTGCAGGCGCTCTGGCCTTGGCACCGCTGCTGGCCCAGCACGCCCCACTCCATGAGCCAGCCCCCACCCGCCCCGATGACCCCGGCTTTTGGCTCTACTCCTCGGGCTCTACCGGGCGACCCAAGGGCGCGTTGCACACCCATGCCAACGCTTATTGGACGGCCGAGCTTTACGGCACACCGGTGCTGGGCCTGACCGAACGGGATGTCTGCTTCTCGGCGGCCAAGCTCTTCTTTGCCTATGGTTTGGGCAATTCCCTGAGCTTCCCCTTGAGCGTGGGGGCCACCACGATTTTGATGGCCGAGCGGCCCACACCCGATGCCACGTTTAAACGCTGGTTGGGCGAGGTCGGTGGCGTCAAACCTACCCTTTTCTTTGGCGCGCCCACGGGCTTTGCCGGCATGCTCGCCTCCCCCGGTCTACCCGGTAAAAAAGACGTCAAATTGCGTCTGGTGTCCAGCGCGGGCGAGGCTTTGCCGCGTGAGTTGGGCGAGCGGTTTACAGCGCACTTCTGCGTGGAAATTGTGGACGGCATTGGCTCCACTGAAATGCTGCACGTTTACCTCTCCAACCGGCCCGGCCAAGTACGCTACGGCACCACTGGCTACCCCGTGCCGGGCTATGACATCGAACTGCGCGATGAAGACCAGCGACTAGTGTCCGAGGGCGAATTGGGCGACCTGTATGTGCGCGGCCCCAGCGCCGCCGTCATGTACTGGGGCAACCGCGAAAAATCACGCGACACCTTTTTGGGCGACTGGACCAAGAGCGGCGACAAATACGTGCGCAACGCCGACGGCACCTACACCTACGGCGGGCGCAGCGACGACATGCTCAAAGTCAGCGGCATCTACGTGTCACCCTTTGAGGTCGAATCCACCTTGGTGCAGCACCCCGCGGTGCTGGAGGCTGCCGTGATTGGCATCAACGACGAACAAGGTCTGACCAAGACCAAAGCCTTTGTGGTGCTAAAACAAGGTGCAGAAGCAAGTGAGGCCGACCTGAAAAACTTTGTCAAAGAACGCCTTGCGCCCTACAAATACCCGCGCCACATTGAGTTTGTGCCTGACTTGCCCAAAACGGCAACGGGCAAAATTCAGCGGTTTAAGTTGCGGGAGTTGGCGCGGCACTAAAAGGCCTGGAAAGGTCACACTTTTGTACCAAGTCACCGCCGATTAATCACACCGGGCACGGCAGATAGATGGCTGTGATTACTTTTTTTTGGTTTTGTTGAAGGGGCTCTGAACCTGAATTGTGAATCGACCCCCTATCCGCTTTAGGCCTTGGCGTACAGCGCGACCCTTCGACAGGCTCAGGGCGAACGGTGGGGGCGTTGCGACTCTTCGGCAGGCGCAGGACAACTGCTGGGGTGGGCTGGGCGAACTGCGAAAGGCTTGGGGGTCAGATCACAATTCAGGACAAAGCGCTATCCGGCGACCAAAAACAGCGAACGAAATTGTGCTCTGACCCCCAAGCCTCTGTTGCCGGGGAGAAATGCTTGAACAGCTAAAGTGGGTGTCCCTTTTATCCCGGGTTGCCGGCCCATGAACGCCGCCTGGCTTGCCCCAGCACGGCGACTGATTGGGCGCGGTTTTCAGCGCCGGACGCAACGGTGTCGGCCTGTACATTAACCGTTTAGATGAAGGAGCCAATTGATGGATGCTGTGAAATATTCTTTTGCTCGCGCCAATTTGGCCAGCACGATGAACCGTGACTGCAATGACCACGAAGCGCTGATCATCACGCGCAATGGCGACCAGTCGGTGGTGATGCTTTCACTGGAAGACTACAACGCGTTGACCGAGGCCACCTATCTGCTGCGCAATCCTGCCAATACCAAGCGCATGTTGGGGCCAATCAACAAGCTGATTCGGTAGGTGCAGCGCGAACCTTTCTCCGGTGTCGGCAAGCCCGAGCTGCTGAAGCTCGCCCTGTCAGGCGTTTGGTCGCGGCGCATCACTGAAGAGCACCGCATGGTTTACAAAATTGACGGAGATGCGCTGCTGCTTGGGCAGTTGCGGTATCACTATTAATTTGATGCGAGCGCTGAAATTGGTAAAAACTATAGCTGCCCAAGCAAGCTGCGTAATGTCTACAGGCCTGAATCATTAAAAATCAGGCCAGCATTTCCAGCAAAACGTCATGCCAGGCGGCTTCATCAATTTGGCCCATCTTTTTGCCCAGCCTTACCTTGTCCACGCAGCGCAGTTGATCGAGCAAAATGCGCGCGCCCTTGTTTTGAAAAACCACTTCGGTGTGATGAATGTGCCGACTTACCAGACCGTTGAGACAAGCGATGGGACAACGCTGACCGGATTGACTGAGATCACGCCAGCGCAGAAATCACTGGTTGCAGCCCTGGAGTTGACACCACCAACCCCATCAGACCTCGCTAAGCCCGTTTTGTAGTCTGCGCTTTGAAGTCCGTTTCTAATGGAATCAATCACTTACGTTCAGGAAGTGTCGAACTTGTGTGGCTTGGACGCTCGCGTTAAAAACGCATTGGGCCATAAAGTCGGTCTGATCAAACGAGAAGAGCGCCTCAAGGGCGCTCTTCTCGTTCGGTCAGTTGCGTTTATTTAACTGTATCAAACAAACCTTTGGCTGCAGCATGGCAGAACGGAGGCTCGTAAGTGCCGTGGTAACTACCGTAATAGTTGGCAGCGTTCGTATAGAGTGCACTGCTCGGCCCGAAGGTTGCTAAAACGTAAGCATCCACATCGACTGAGGTTACGTTAGTGAGGTTGCGGCTGTCAAAGTCTGCTTTCATGACGGTTTGGTGAACCGCAGGGGGCACGGTCGGGTCACCTGCACCACCGCAAAGCATGAGTTTTGATTTGGGGCTCCATCCCAGCAAGTCATTTTTCTTAGC
>CAIMHL010000418.1 GCA_903840825.1 uncultured beta proteobacterium | reverse complement strand
GATCAACAGTGTGCAGCTCAGGAGCTCATTGGGTTTGGAGGGCAGCGGCTTGTGGTTTGACATTCAGCCAGTCTCGGCTGGTGTATTTGGGTTTGTCGCGGGCATTGTCGTGACAGTTGTGGTCAGCATGTTGGCACAAGACCATGCAGAAGTACCCGCTCCTAAAAGAGTCTACATGGATGGCATATAATCACGGGCTTAGCCTTGCCACATCTCAATTAGACGCTGAGGGTGGTTTTTCTTGCCCAAATTTGGGCTATCCATAAGGAGTATCAATGCGTCACTACGAAATCATCCTCATGATCCACCCGGATCAGAGCGAACAAGTTCCCGCCATGCTGGAACGCTACAAGGGCATGATCACTGCCGGCGGCGGAAAAGTTCATCGCGTTGAAGATTGGGGCCGTCGCCAGTTGATCTATATGATCAACAAATTGGCAAAAGCTCACTACCTTTGCGTGAACATTGAAGCCGACCAAGCTGTGATGGCTGAGTTGGAGCATGCATTCAAGTTCAATGACGCAGTTCTGCGCCATTTGACAGTTCTCAAGAAGAAGGCCGATACCGGTCCATCTTCAATGATGAAAACTGTTGAACGTGAAGACGCTCGCAAAACCCAACAGGCTGAATACCAAGCTTAATTGCCTGCTTTTCCAACGAGGAATGTGAATAACATTGCCAACCAGTTAGTTTTAACGGCCTGTATTGTTGAGTTAGAAGCTCTGAGATATACGCCCGCTGGCCTTCCCGCTCTTAACCTCAAACTCGAACACGAGTCTGAAATTAACGAAGCTGGGCAGAATAGACAAGTTAAAGCAGCGGTTAAATCAGTGGCATTCGGAGTCATTGCTGAAAGGCTTGTTAAGCAAGCGGTCAGCAGCACTTGGAATTTCAAGGGTTTCTTGGCAACCCCTCGTAACGGAAAGCATGTTGTGTTTCATATTCAAGAATTTCAGCAAATTGCTAATTCGTAAAATTTAAGGAGTCCATCATGGCCGGACCAAAACGTTTCAATAACAAAGACAAGCGCCCTAAGCGCCCAGCCCAGAATTTGCTGTTCAAGCGCAAGCGCTTTTGCCGCTTTACAGTGACTGGCGTTGAAGAGATCGACTACAAAGATATCGACACTCTTCGCGACTTCATCGCCGAAAACGGCAAAATCATTCCTGCTCGCTTGACTGGTACTCGTGCCATATTCCAGCGTCAGCTCAACACCGCTATCAAGCGCGCTCGTTTCCTCGCGATGCTGCCTTACAGCGATCAGCACAAGATCTAAGGACTACGACCATGCAAATTATTCTGCTCGACAAGGTCGTGAACCTTGGCAATCTCGGTGAGATCGTTCGCGTTAAAGACGGCTACGCCCGTAACTTCCTTATTCCAACTGGCCGCGCCCGTCGTGCCACTGAAGCTGCAAAGCAACAGTTCGAAGTCAAGCGCGTTGAATTGGAAAAAGCGGCTGCTGCTAAGTTGGCTGAATGCCAGGCTTTAGGTGAAAAATTGGCAGGTACCACTTGCAAGTTGACACAAAAGGCAGGCGTTGATGGTCGTCTCTTTGGCTCAGTCACTAATGCTGACATCGCCGAAGAATTGTCCAAAAATGGCTTCAAGGTCAGCAAGTCGCAAATTCGTATGCCTAACGGTCCTATCAAGATCGTCAGCGACAGCACGGTCAGTGTTTCATTGCACACTGATGTGGTTGTGGACATCACCGTATCTGTTTACGGCGAAACTGCTTAATTAGTTTCGTTCTTTAACAAAAGCCGCCGGGGTGTAAACCTTGGCGGCTTTTGTATTGGTGGCTACACTTTTTCCGTGATTTACACAGCTTGTCAACAGCTTATAAAAGACTTGTGACCAGCTTTTCACTCGACGCTTTGTCCTCTGCCGCGTAGCATCACTGCCTTAAAGGAAAATCCAATGTCTGCTGTTTTATCTTCTGTAAGTGATGATTTTGGTCTGGACCGTCAGGTGGCGCAGTTGCGTATTCCGCCGCATTCCATTGAAGCCGAATCGAGCGTTTTAGGAGGCTTGCTACTTGATAACGCGGCCTGGGACCGGGTGGGTGATTTGCTGACAGATCAGGATTTTTACCGCTATGAGCACCGTATGATTTATGCGGCTATCGGCATTTTGATCAACGGATCAAAGCCTGCGGATGTGATCACGGTGTTTGAGCAACTGCAGAGCCAGGGGAAAGCCGAAGAGGTAGGTGGTTTGGGTTACCTCAATTCATTGGCCCAGTATGTCCCCAGCGCTGGCAATATTCGCCGATATGCCGAGATTGTTCGCGAGCGGTCTATTCTGCGCAAACTGGTTACTGCCAGTGACGAAATTTCGACCAATGCCTTTAACCCCAAAGGGCGTCCGGTGGCGGCCATTTTGGATGAAGCCGAGCAAAAGATTTTTAATATTGGTGAAGAGGGCGCTCGCACCAAGCAGGGCTTCCAGTCCATGGATACCTTGGTAGTTGATCTGCTGGACCGTGTGCAGGAGATGGCCGACAACCCCAATGACGTAACAGGGGTGCCCACAGGCTTTTATGATCTCGATCGCATGACCGCCGGGTTCCAGGCGGGCGACTTGATTGTGCTTGCTGCCAGGCCTTCAATGGGTAAAACGGCGTTGGCCATCAATATTGCGGAGCATGTCGCTTTGAATGAAGGACTGCCCGTCGCCGTATTTTCCATGGAGATGGGGGCGGCACAACTGGCTGTGCGTATCGTGGGCTCCATCGGGCGTATTGACCAGAGTCATTTGCGCACTGGTAAATTGACCGACGAAGAGTGGCCACGGCTAACTGAAGCGATTGAAAAGTTGCGCACCATTTCCCTGCATATCGATGAATCTGCAGGTTTGACCTCCAGTGAGTTGCGGGCCAATGCGCGTCGTTTGTCCCGTCAATGCGGAAAGCTTGGCCTCATCGTGGTCGACTATTTGCAACTGATGAGCGGGTCGTCAAGTGATGGCGAAAATCGCGCCACCGAATTGGGTGAAATTTCACGAGGCTTGAAAATGCTTGCACGGGAACTTCAGTGCCCAGTGATTGCGCTGTCTCAGTTGAACCGAAGCGTTGAGCAGCGCCCAGACAAACGGCCCATGATGAGTGACTTGCGCGAGTCAGGTGCCATTGAGCAAGATGCAGACATCATCATGTTTATTTATCGGGACGAGTACTACACCAAGGATGCATGCAAGGAGCCTGGCGTCGCGGAGGTCATAATTGCCAAGCAGCGTAATGGCCCAACCGGTGTGGTCAAGCTGGCCTTTATGAACAAAATTACCAAATTCGAGTCGTTGGCCTCAGGCCACAACGGCGATTATTAAGCGGACTTAGTTCAGGAGACTCTTGCGTTGGCAGCAGTCTCCTGATTCCGGCAGCTTCAGTTAGAGCACTTCGCTTGCGAAATCAGCCAAGCGTGAACGCTCACCTCGCGCAAGGGTGATGTGGCCACCATGTGGCCAGCCCTTGAACTTGTCGACGGCAAACGTTAAACCTGATGAGCCTTCGGTTAGGTAGGGCGTGTCAATCTGGGCCAAATTGCCCATACACACAATCTTTGTTCCCGGACCGGCCCGGGTAATGAGCGTTTTCATTTGCTTGGGCGTCAAATTTTGAGCCTCGTCAATAATGACGTATTTGTTCAAAAAAGTACGACCTCGCATGAAGTTCATGCTTTTGATCTTGATGCGGCTGCGGATGAGTTCACTGGTTGCAGCACGCCCCCATTCACCAGCGCTGGTGTCGGTTTTTCCGAGTACTTCAAGGTTGTCGTCCAAGGCACCCATCCAGGGTCCCATCTTTTCTTCTTCTGTACCAGGCAGGAATCCGATATCTTCACCTACGCTCACAGTGGCACGGGTCACGATAATTTCGGTGTAACGGCGATCATCAAGCACTTGAGTCAGACCGGAGGCGAGCGCCATTAAGGTTTTGCCAGTACCGGCGGTACCAGTTAAGGTGACAAAGTCAATTTCGGGGTCCATCAAAATATTCATGGCGAAATTTTGTTCGCGATTGCGGCTTGTGATACCCCACACTGAGTTTTTCAAATGGGTGAAATCCCGGAGTGTTTTAAACACCGCGGTCTTGCCGCGAATTTCGGTCACCCGCGCATACAAGCTTGGCTCGCCGGGAGATTCAAAATAGACAAATTGATTGATAAGCAGACTGGGAACGATGGGGCCGGTGATGCGGTAAAAGGTGTAAACACCTTGTTGCCAACTTTCCACAGTTTTGCCATGTGTGGTCCAAAAGTTGGCGGGGAGGGCGATAGCGCCTGAATACAGGAGATCCCCATCATCCAGTGTTTTGTCGTTTTGGTAGTCATCGGTGGCCAAGCCCAAAGCGCGCGATTTAACCCGCATATTGATATCTTTTGACACCAGCACCACCTCACGCGAGGCGTGTTGTTTGCTGAGTGCATCAACGACGCCCAGTATTTGATTGTCGGCTTTCCCCTGTGGAAGGCTGGCCGGCAATGTGTAATTTAGCAATTGCGTTTGAAAGAACAGCTTGCCACGCGCTTCCCGGTGTCCCGTCACATTGAGGGGCAGGCCGCTGGCGATGTCGTTGCCTTGATGTCCTGCAAGGGCGTCCAAGGTACGGCTGGTTTGTCTGGCATTGCGAGCCACCTCAGTCATGCCTTTTTTATGGGCATCGAGTTCTTCCAAAACAATCATTGGCAAGAAAATGTCGTGCTCTTCAAAGCGGAACAAACACATGGGGTCGTGCAATAGCACGTTGGTGTCGAGGACAAAGAGCTTGGCTGGCCCCAAGTGCTTGGGTTTCTTAGGCTCTGTTTTTTTCAACTCTTGAGCATCGAGCGAAGGGGCAGTTTTTGGGATACGGCTGGTTTTGCTTGCAGCGACCGGCGTTGTTCTTTTGGCTTCGGGCATGGTTTCAGCAACACGTGAGACCTTGGCAACGTTTTGTTTGGCTTGTTCATTGAGCAGCGTTTGAGCTGCAATTGCGCCAACGGTGGCCTCGCTTCCTTTGGGACGCATTTTTGCTGGCACGTCATAGTCTTGTACTGATAAAAGGGCCGCGCGTTTCAAGGGAGGTGTTGGTAATGGCATGGGTATGTTGGCTCGTAAATAAGAAATTAAATTCAGGCGTAATAAACAAAAAAGCCGCCTTGAAACCGGGCGGCTTTTTTAGTGAGCAAGCAATAAATTCAGGGTCTTCATAACCAGATTATGCACAGTCTGGACAGCCTTCAATTGCGCTCGTCTAAATAAATGGGAGCCTTATTCTGTGAGGACCGGCGTCTTTTTCAAATCCTTGACGGCTTGCAGAACTTCGTCAACATGACCCGGAACCTTTAGGCCGCGCCACTCTGCTTTTAGCAGTCCATCGGCACCAATCAGAAAGGTGCTGCGTTCAATGCCCTTGACCTTTTTGCCGTACATGATCTTGTTTTTAACGACACCGAACATGTGGCACATTTTTTCTTCAGTATCGGCAATCAATTCAAAAGGCAGTTCCAACTTGGCTTTGAACTCGTCATGAGATTTCATATTGTCCCGGGAAACGCCAAAAACAGTTGCTCCGGTTTTTAAGAAATCTTTGTATTTATCGCGGAACTGCATCGCTTCGGTCGTGCATGCTGGCGTACTATCTTTGGGATAAAAATAGAGAATAATTACTTTTCCGAGGTGGGATGTGTTGGAGACTCTGATACCACTCGTGGCATTAGATTCAAATTCAGGGATGGGTTTATTGACAACAATCGCCATAGTTCTTAAATCTCGTGTGACAGGATGCGTCGTTCTCTCAAGTCGTGGGCACTATCCTCTGACAGCGCTGTGGCGACCCTGACAACAACCGCCTATTTTACCCCCAAAAAACAAAGTGATACTTGTTGCCTTGGCGACAATTATTAAGAAGAGTGCTCAATGATCAAGGCCAACGCAACATGTCGGCCCTCACTGGCCAATATGTTGTAAGTGCGGCAAGCCGCTTGCGTATCCATCGACTCCAGACCAATTTGCTTGTCAACCAGCGGCTTAAGCCAAGCAGCTTTGGGAAAGCGCAGTCGCTCCCCACTGCCAAAAATGACCAATTCAGTGTTCATGCTTGACAAGAGCAAAAAGTGCGCTTCCCCAAGATCCTCAAATTTTTCACATAGCCATTCAAACCGTTCGCCTCTTGAGCCAATGACCAGGCTGGTCGTGATTTTTTCCTGGCCAATACTGACCCAGCCGGAACCGTAACCACTGATGGATTGAGCGTTGCTTGGATCGGGTTGTATTTTCATAATGAAATAAAAGACGTAAAAGGACCTACTAGAGGAAATTCTCAAAACAGGCTGTAAAAGTGGTCATAATTATAGGTTTCGCTTCGTACCGTTCACTTCTGGGGGGACTTTGAAAACTATTCAAAAATCGGCCAAATTAGCCAATGTTCTTTATGACATCCGGGGTCCTATCATGGACGCTGCACGCCAGATGGAGGACGAGGGTCAAAAGATCATCAAACTCAATCTCGGAAACCTGGCTGTTTTTGGTTTTGATGCGCCCGAGGAAATCCAGCAGGACATGATTCGCAACTTGCCAAACTCTGCGGGTTACTCTGACAGCAAAGGTATTTTTGCTGCGCGCAAGGCGGTGATGCACGAGACTCAAAAGCAGGGAATTGTCGGCGTGACGCTGGATGATATTTACCTGGGTAACGGTGCCAGTGAGCTCATCACCATGGCAACCAACGCCTTGCTGGACAATGGCGATGAGTTACTTCTGCCTATGCCTGATTACCCGCTCTGGACAGCTGCGGCCAGTCTTTCAGGCGGCAAACCCGTGCATTATTTGTGCGATGAGTCCAACGGCTGGATGCCTAATTTGGACGATATCCGCGCCAAGATTACACCCCGGACCAAAGGGATCGTGGTGATCAACCCGAACAATCCCACTGGGGTCATGTACAGCGACACATTGCTGAAAAGCCTGGTGAGCATCGCCCGTGAGCATGGGTTAGTGATTTTTGCCGATGAGGTTTATGACAAGGTTTTATACGACGGCGTCAAGCACACGGCCTTGGCCAGTCTGTCGTCGGACGTTTTGACGCTGACCTTCAATTCGCTCAGCAAAAGCTACCGTTCCTGCGGCTACCGAGCAGGTTGGATGGTGGTCTCAGGCGATAAAAAGTGCGCCACAGATTACATCGAGGGTCTAAACATGCTCTCGAACATGAAGCTTTGCTCCAATGTGCCAGGCCAGTGGGCTATTCAGACGGCGCTAGGCGGCTACCAAAGCATCAACGACTTGGTCTGTGAAGGCGGAAGACTTCGTCGCCAGCGTGACCTTGCCTACGAGCTGATCACCGCGATTCCTGGCGTGAGTTGCGTCAAGCCCAGCGCCGCTTTGTACATGTTTCCCAAGCTTGACCCGGATATGTATCCGATTAAGGATGACAGGCAGTTTTTTCTCGAATTGTTGAGAGAAACTAAAGTGATGCTGGTGCAGGGCACAGGCTTTAACTGGAATGCACCGGACCACTTCCGGATTGTGTTTTTGCCGCATGAAGACGATTTGCGCGAAGCCATTGGGCGCATTGCCAAGTTTCTTGAAATGTACCGAAAACGACACAGCGCTTAAAACGCTCTTTTTTCAATAGCGGCCCAACTATGACTGGTGGGCGCTAAATGCTTATTTAACTAATATTTTTATATGAAACCGATACAAGTTGGCCTGCTGGGCATGGGTGTTGTGGGTTCGGGCACGTTCAATGTGCTGCGCCGCAATCAGGAAGAAATTAAACGCCGTGCAGGCCGTGGGATTGAGATCACGATGGTGGCTGATCTGGACGTTGCCCGTGCACAGTCTCAAGTGGGCGAGGGCGTTCAGGTGGTCAGTGATGCGCGCGCCATCATTGCCAACCCCGATATTGACATCGTCATCGAGTTAATTGGCGGCTACGGTATTGCCAAAACGCTGGTGCTTGAGGCCATTGCTGCAGGAAAGCACGTAGTTACAGCCAACAAAGCTTTGCTAGCCGTTCATGGCACAGAGATTTTTGCAGCCGCATCAGCCAAAGGCGTCATGGTGGCGTTTGAGGCGGCGGTAGCTGGTGGCATTCCCATCATCAAAGCCTTGCGCGAGGGCCTAACTGCCAACAGCATTCAGTGGATTGCGGGCATTATCAACGGCACCACCAACTTTATCCTGAGTGAAATGCGCGACAAAGGCATCGACTTCGCCGTTGCCCTGAAACAGGCGCAAGCCTTGGGCTACGCAGAGGCTGACCCGACGTTTGACATTGAAGGCGTCGATGCCGCGCATAAAGCCACCCTAATGTCCGCCATCGCGTTCGGCATTCCGGTGCAATTTGACAAAGCGTATGTTGAAGGCATCACCCAACTGGGCGCTGCTGACATCAAATATGCCGAGCAATTGGGCTACCGCATCAAGCTGCTGGGCATCACCAAACGTACGCCAGCCGGTATTGAGTTGCGTGTACACCCCAGTTTGGTGCCGACCAAACGCCTGATCGCCAACGTGGAAGGAGCCATGAATGCCGTGATGGTGCAAGGTGACGCGGTGGGTACGACCCTTTACTACGGCAAGGGCGCGGGTTCCGAGCCCACAGCCAGCGCTGTCATTGCTGATCTGGTGGACATCACACGCCTGCACACTGCAGATCCGCTTAACCGCGTGCCTCACCTTGCGTTTCAACCCAACGCCATGAGTGACCTGCATGTGTTGCCCATGAGCGACGTGGTGACCAGCTACTATCTGCGTCTGCGCGTGGCCGACCAAGCCGGCGTCTTGGCCAAAGTGACGGGCCTGCTGGCTGAGGCCGGTATCAGCATTGATGCTGTGTTGCAGCGCGAGGCCGATGAGGTGGTGAGCGATGCCGCCAACACGAGCGTGCCTCAAACTGACGTCATCATTCTCACGCACGATTGCGTCGAGGCCAAGATGAACGCTGCTTTGGTTCAAATGCAGGCTTTGTCCACGGTTCTGGAGCCCATCACCCGTATTCGCAAGGAAGAGTTGGCGTAATGAAATACCTCTCAACCCGCGCCCCGGCTGATTCGACCGAGCGCAAAAGCTTTTGCGAAATTTTGCTGGAAGGCCTGGCCCCTGATGGTGGCTTGTACTTGCCTGAGCACTATCCCCAGGTCGATGCGGCTACGCTGGACAAGCTGCGCGCTGTTTACCTGAACCAAGGCTACGCTGACTTGGCCTTTGAAGTGCTTTCACTTTATATTGACGACATTCCAGCTGAAGATTTGCGGGCTTTGTGCCGCAAAACCTACACCGAGGCCGTCTTTGGCACGCCAGAGATCGTGCCCTTGCGCAAGCTCGAAGAGGTCGCTGCGGATTCTGGCAGCACAACGCTCTTTATTGAAGCCTTGTCCAACGGCCCGACACTGGCCTTCAAAGATATGGCCATGCAGTTGCTGGGCAACCTGTTTGAGTACGAGTTGGCGCGTCGTGGTGAAGAACTCAATATTTTTGGCGCCACCAGTGGCGACACCGGCAGTGCGGCCGAATACGCCATGAGATCGAAGAGCGTCGTGTAGGGAAAGAGTGTCTTCG
>CAIMHL010000417.1 GCA_903840825.1 uncultured beta proteobacterium | reverse complement strand
CCTCAAGCAATTCCCACCAAGCATTGTGCATAATTTGAAGAGCGACGAATCTGGCATCAACACACCATTTCGTCCCTCCCAGTATGTGTCGAGCTTAAATTTCGTGAATATACTGACTCGACCCGCAGTAATCTTAGCAATTCTTGTGTTGCTTGCTGCACTGTCACTCTATGTCTTTCCTGTTATTTACACATCGAAATCCGAAGGGGTTACTCCTGAGGAAGTTTCTCAAATTAATCTTGCCCCCGCTATCGGCGAAAAAGTGATACCCCCAAGTGTGTCACCTTTAGGCGCCGCCTCCGAAGCACTTTTAGCCTCAGCACTTGCCCCCGTTGCACCTGTTGTCAACGAGGGTGCCGCAGTGGCTGGTTTGGTTGGCTCCGGTGGTCACGTTGTCTTTAAATCGCACGGTGTGACGTGGGTAGAAGTGATCGATGCCAAGGGTACTGTTCAGTTGCGAAAGACACTGGCTGTAGGTGAAGTTGCTGGTGCTTCTGGGGCGTTCCCTCTCAGAGTTGTGGTGGGCAAGGCGGATGCAGTGGACGTCACTGTTGCTGGCAAACCATTCAATTTGATCGCTGTCGCAAAAGACAATGTTGCACGTTTCGAGGTGAATTAATGGATTCCTATTCAACAACCAGCTTGCCGCTAGTAAAGGCAAGGCATAGTTTGCAGGCTCAGATTTCATGGGGTTCCAAAGTAGTAACTGTGGGAGGCAATGCCCCAGTGCGGATTCAGTCTATGACCAACACTGATACCGTTGACGTCATAGGCACTGCTATCCAAGTGAAAGAGCTCGCGCTTGCTGGTTCTGAAATGGTTCGAATAACTGTTAATACACCTGAAGCTGCCCAAGCTGTGCCCTTTGTCAGGGAGCAACTTGACCGAATGGGTATAGATGTTCCTTTGATTGGCGATTTTCATTACAACGGGCATCGCCTGCTCACGGATTATCCGGACTGCGCCCAATCATTGTCAAAATATCGGATCAACCCAGGCAATGTCGGTAAAGGCGATAAGCGCGACCTTCAGTTTGGACTGATGATCGAAGCCGCCATGCGCTGGGACAAACCTATTCGAATAGGCGTTAATTGGGGGAGTCTTGATCAGGAGTTGCTAGCGGATCTCATGGATGAAAATAGCCGACGCTCAGTGCCCTGGGATGCCAAGCCAGTGATGTACGAGGCCTTGATTACTTCAGCGCTCACTTCAGCCAAACGTGCAGAAGAAATGGGTATGCGGCGCAATCAAATTATGTTGTCTTGCAAAGTCAGTGGCGTGCAGGACCTTGTCGCTGTTTACCGTCAACTATCAGATCGTTGCGACTACCCCCTGCATTTAGGTTTGACTGAGGCGGGAATGGGCACGAAAGGCGCGGTTGCTTCGGCGGCAACACTTTCCATTCTGTTGCAAGAGGGCATTGGTGACACCATACGCGTGTCTTTAACGCCACAACCTGGCGAGAGCAGGACGCAGGAAGTATTGATTGCGTGCGAAATTTTGCAGTCTTTGGAATTGCGCTCGTTTGTGCCAAGTGTGACAGCTTGTCCAGGGTGCGGTCGTACAACCAGTTCTACCTTTCAAGATCTCACCAAGCAAATCGAAGATTTTTTAAGGTCACAAATGCCAGTCTGGCGCGAGAAATACCCAGGGGTTGAAAAGCTAAAAGTAGCCGTCATGGGCTGTATTGTGAACGGTCCGGGCGAAAGCAAGCACGCTGATATCGGCATTAGTTTGCCTGGAACCGGAGAGGCCCCAGCGGCCCCTGTTTTTATTGATGGCGAAAAGCGATTAACGCTTCGGGGTGAAGCGATCGCGCAAGAATTTCAAGCGATCGTTGAAGATTATGTGGAAAAACGTTTTGGTGCTTCAAGCGCTTTTGCAAAAGTTGAAGAGACATCATGAGCGATAAAGAAATGAGTGCCAAGTCAGAGAAGTTG
>CAIMHL010000416.1 GCA_903840825.1 uncultured beta proteobacterium | reverse complement strand
TCCGCGCAGCCAGCGGCTGCCAGGGTCTTGGTGGTAGCGCTCGTGCCAATACTGCTTCACTTCGTAGCTGGGCAAGGTGAAGGGCACGGCAAAAATGCGAAACGCACCGCGCCCCTGCAGCACGTCGCCTAAGCGGCTGGGGATGGTGATGATGTGCTCGGTGTGCTCCACCAACAAGGCGGCGCCCAAAAAGCTGGGTATCTTTAATGCAATGCGCCGCTTGATACCCAGGCGCTCAATCTCGCGGTCAATGATCAAGGGCGCCGAGCCCGAGGCGCTAATCACCACATGGTCTTCGGCCTCAAATTGCGCCAGAGTTAGTGCCTCTTTGATGCGTGGATGCCCGGCCCCCACCATGCACACAAAATGCTGCCTAAACAGCACTTGCTGGTAAAACCCAGCTTCCAGTTGCGGCATAAAGCCCAACGACAAATCAGCCTGCCCGCTTTCCAGCAGCTGCGCCGTGTCGCTAGACAGCGGAAAAATCTCGATACGAATGCCCGGCGCTGAGCGGCGCAGGCTTTCCCACAACTTGGGCAACAGCACCAGTTGGCTGATGTCGGTCATGCAAATGCGAAAGCTGCGGTCTGAGGTGGCGGAGGCAAATTCGTTGCGGTGGCCTTGTACCAAATCCAGCGCCTCCAACACCGCGCGCACCGGGCGCACCAGCCCTTCGCCAAAGGGCGTGGGCTCCATGCCGCTGGAGGTGCGCACAAACAGCGGGTCGCCCAACTGGTGGCGCAGTTTGGCCAACGCCACGCTGACCGCCGGTTGGTCCAGCTCGAGCGCCAGCGCGGCGGCAGTGACGCTGCGGGTTTTGTAAATCTCGTCAAACACCGACAACAGCCGGAAATCAAGGGCGTCCATGGCCCCCCTCTATTCGAATTTTGAATACCACCTATCCAAGATATTCTATTTACAGAATAAAAGCCGCCTTTTACGATGCAGTTCATTCAAAACCACCGAGACATCCCCATGCAAGATCTTGGACGCCTGGAAGACCTGCCCGAAGACTACCGTTCTGCGCTCACGGCGCAAAACCTGGTGCCTTTGTGGCCCAGCCTGCGCGCTGTGCTGCCACCGGACAAGCCGATTCCCCGCACCAAACCCACCTGCTGGCCCTACAAAAACCTGCGCCCTTTGCTGATTCAGGCCGGTGAGCTGACCCCCATTGAAAAATCCGAACGCCGCGTGCTGGTGCTGGCCAACCCCGGCCACGGGCTGGAGAAAATGCAAGCTTCGTCCACCATCTATCTAGGCATGCTGCTGCTGCCCGGTGAGTGGGCGCCCGCCCACCGCCACACACCCAACGCAGTGCGCATGATTGTGGAGGGCGAGGGCGCTCATACCACGGTCGAGGGCGAAAAGTGCCTGATGAGCCGGGGCGATTTGATTTTGACCCCCACCGGCCTCTGGCACGAACACGGCCACGACGGCGATCAACCTGTCATCTGGCTCGATGTGCTCGACCTGCCGTTGGTTTACTACATGGAAGCCTTTTACGTGACCGAAGGCAAGGCCCAACCGGTCACGTCTGAAGGCCGTGACCGGGCCTACCAGCGCGGCGGCGTGGTGCCCACGCCCATGTTTAACCGCGCCCAGCAGGCCTACCCGATGCTGCGCTACCCATGGGTCGACGTGCGCGCCGCCTTGCAAGCGCTGGCCAGCAGCCAGCCTGAAATCGAAGCGGTGCAAGTCAGCTATGTGAACCCCGAAACGGGCGCAGATTGCCAAAACATCTTGGGCTACTCCGCCCTCATGCTGCACCCTGGCGAGCGCTTAGCGATGCCTGCGCGCTCGACAGCCATGGTGTTTCACCAGATTGAAGGCGGCGCTGAGGTCAGCGTGCCCGACCACACGTTTACGCTAGCCGAGGCGGACACCTGCTGCATACCCGGCTACACGCCGCTCACCCTGGTCAATGCTTCGAAGGATCGCCCAGCGTTCCTGTTTGTGGCCGACGACGCCCCGTTGCAAAAGAAATTGGGTGTTTACGAAGTTTGCCTGTAGGTTAGTCGACCGAGCAGTTCGTGCATAGCCTTCGCCCACGCTTTCAAGACACACGTCGCGTTTAGGGGGGCTAAAAAGGACACCCCAACGCCCCCTTTTGCTGCTGATGCACGATAGGATGGACGGGTCGCAGGGCTGGTACGTCAACAAGCACCTGACCGTCTACTGAACCGAGCCCCTCTATGAAGCTTTACAACTTTTTCCGCAGCGGTACCTCGCACCGCTTACGCATTGCGATGAATCTCAAGGGCCTCGAAGTCGACTACGTCGCTGTGGACTTGCGCACCGAAGAACACCTGGGCGCGGCCTTCAAGGCGCTCAATCCGCAGGGCCTGGTACCTGCGCTGGCTGAGGGCGACTTGGTGCTGATCCAGTCCCCCGCCATCATCGAATGGCTGGAGGAGCGCTACCCCAGCCCCGCACTCTTGCCCGCCCAACCAGACGACCGGGCGCGCGTGCGGGCCTTGGCGGCCATCGTAGGCTGCGACATTCACCCCATCAACAACCGCCGTATTCTGGAATATCTGCGCAAGACCCTCGGGTGCGACGAAGCCGCCGTGCTGGCCTGGTGCAACACCTGGATCGTGGACGGCTTCACCGCTTTGGAGGCGCTGCTGGAAGCCGACAAGGCGCGCGGCAACTTCTGCTTTGGTCACACGCCCACGCTGGCTGACGCCTACCTGATTCCCCAAGTGGAGAGCGCCCGCCGCTTCAAGGTGGACTTGACGCCTTTTCCGAACATCCTGGCCATTGACGCGGCTTGCACCGAGCTGGACGCTTTCAAACGCGCCGCACCCGGCGTGCAGCCAGATGCGTGAGAAGGTTGGTCTGTCACGCTACTTTGTAATCGAAACGCTGGGTGGCGTCAACAAGTGCGCTGTAGAAGCAAGCGTGAAGAGCTGCAACTCGGCCAACGGTGCCATGGACTTAACTCGGTTGAGTAGTCAGGGGTATAAAAAATGATCGGCAATGGCCGGGTTAAAAAATTCGGGAGGCTCCGCCAATAATCAACGCGTTTGCACACATACACCAAGTAAACTACAAATATGTGTCAATTACTCGGTATGAACAGTCATCTCCCCGCCAGCCTTACGCTGAGTTTTACGGGGTTTTCACAACGCGGTGGCTGCACTGACCACCACGCCGATGGCTGGGGCATTGCCTTCTTTGAGAGTGAAGCCGCCACGCCCAAGATACCGGGCAAGGGGGTGCGCTACTTTGTTGACAAAGAAGGTGCTTCCACTTCGCCCATTGCCCAGATGCTGCGCTCCTACCCCATCAAAAGTCACAACGTGGTGGCCCACGTTCGCAAGGCCACGGTGGGTGCCGTTTCGCTGGAAAATTGCCACCCTTTTGTGCGCGAATTGTGGGGGCGTTATTGGGTTTTTGCGCACAATGGCGACCTCAAAGACTACACACCGCAACTGCACGGCAGTTTCAGGCCAGTTGGCACCACAGACAGTGAGCTGGCTTTTTGTTGGCTCCTTCAAGAGCTGGCCAAATCTCACGCAGGCGTTCCTACCGTGGAGGAGCTGTCTTTGACCCTTGCTGAGTTGGTGCCGCAAATCGCCAAGCACGGTACCTTCAATTTCTTGCTCAGCAACGGGCAGGCCTTGTGGGCCCATGCCAGTACCAAGCTGCACTATGTGTTGCGCCAGCACCCCTTTACAGAGGTTCACCTGAAAGATGACGATGTGAGTGTGGACCTCGCCAGCTTCAACAGCCCTGAGGACCGGTTGGCCATTGTGGTGACCGAGCCTCTCACCACCAATGAAGAGTGGGTGGCGATGGCGCCGGGAGAGCTTCAGGTCTTTGTGGACGGCACGACATCGGTGTGTCTGCGCCCCCGGGTAGCCGCGTAAAGGCCTGCGCGCTTCAGCCTTTCAGCGCCTCTTCGATGGCGTCGATAAACATGGCGGCCACATCAAAGCCGGTTTGCTCGAAAATCTCTTGAAAGCAAGTAGGACTGGTCACATTGATCTCGGTCAGGCTGTCACCAATCACATCAAGGCCCACTAAAAGCAGGCCTCGGCTATTAAGAATGGGCCCCAGTGACTCGGCAATAAACCGGTCGCGTTCGCTCAAGGGCTGCGCCACCCCTTTGCCGCCGGCCGCCAGGTTGCCACGCACCTCGCCGCCTTGTGGAATGCGGGCCAGGCAGAAAGGCACGGGCTTGCCTCCGATGACCAGCACGCGCTTGTCGCCCTCGCTGATGGCGGGCAGAAATTTTTGCACCATCACGCTCACAGCACCTTCCTGGTTGAGCGTTTCGATGATGCTGCCCAAATTCAGGCCATCTTCTTTGACCCTGAATATGCCCGCGCCCCCCATGCCATCGAGCGGTTTGAGGATGATGTCTTTGTGCTCGGCGTGAAAGCGGCGAATGTCGTCGGCATCGCGGGTGACCAGCGTGGGGCCGATGAACTCGGGAAATTCCATAATCGCCAGCTTTTCAGGGTGGTCGCGCAACGCACGGGGTTTGTTAAAAACTCGGGCACCTTCACGCTCGGCTTGCTCCAGCAGGTGCGTGGCGTAGAAAAATTCTGAATCAAACGGCGGGTCTTTGCGCATGATGACCGCATCAAAGTCTTTTACTGCTTGCGGGCGCTCGTTGGGGGCTTGTTGCTCAGCGGTAAACCAGGCCTCGGCATGGCCAGTCAGGGTGATGTCGCGCACAAAAGCGGTCACCACACCGCCACGCTGCCACATGATGTCTTTGGGCTCGCAGACTGACAGGGTGTGGCCCCGCTTTTGTGCTTCACGCATCATGGCAAAGGTGGTGTCTTTGTAGATCTTGAAGGTGGACAGGGGGTCAGCAATAAAAAGAATATGCATGTGCAGATCAGATTTCGATTTTGGAACCCAACTCCACTACCGCGTTGTTGGGGAGTTTCAAGAAGTCTGCGGTGGCGCTGGCATTGCGATGCATTTGCGCAAACAGTTTCTCGCGCCATTGGGCCATGCCGCTGCCAATCGTGGGCACGATGGTGTCACGCGACAGGAAATAGCTGGTGGTCATGTCGTCAAGTTCACAGCCGCGGCCCTTGATGGTTTGCAGGGCTTTGGGAACGTCGGGGTCGTTCTTAAAACCGTAATGAATCACCACCTGCCAGCAATCGTGCCCCATAGACTCCACTTCAATGCGCTTGTCCATTCCAATCCAGGGGACTTCATGGTTGCACACCGTCACAAACAGGTTGTTGGCATGCAGCACCTTGTTGTGTTTGAGGTTGTGCAGCAGGGCATTGGGCACAGTGCCGGGCTCGGCGGTCAGGAAAACGGCGGTGCCTTCTACGCGAACTGGGGGGCTGACAAAGACCGCCTCCAGAAAACTGGGCAGGTCAATGGCGTCGTCGCGGAGTTTAGCGTTGAGCAGTCGCCGCCCGTCGCTCCAGGTGATCATGAGCGTGAAAACAGCGCCACCAATCAGCAGTGGGAACCAGCCGCCATCAAACAATTTCATCAGGTTGGAGGCCCAAAATGCAAAGTCCACGACAAAGAAAAAGCTGGTAGCGCCCAGGCACAGCACCAGCGGGTATTTCCAGTTGTAGCGAAGCACGTAAAAAGTCAGAATAGTAGTGATCAGCATGTCGGTACACACGGCAATGCCGTAGGCTGCCGCCAGATTGCTCGAAGACTTGAACATCACTACCGCCAACACAATAGCCGCAAACAGGCTCCAGTTGACGAAGGGCAGGTAAATTTGCCCGGTTTCCTTGACGCTGGTGTGCAGCACCTGAAGTCGCGGCAGATAGCCCAACTGGATCACTTGCTTGGTGACTGAGAAAGCCCCTGAGATCAGGGCTTGCGAGGCGATAACAGTGGCCATTGTGGCCAAACCCACCAGTGGGATCAGTGCCCAATCCGGGGCCATCATGAAAAATGGGTTCTTGACGGCTGCTGGGTTGCTCAATATCAAGGCCCCCTGGCCAAAGTAATTGAGCGTGAGGCAGGGCATGACCACGGTGAACCAAGCCACCCGAATCGGCTTTTTGCCAAAGTGCCCCATGTCTGCATAGAGCGCCTCGCCACCCGTCACGCAAAGCACCACTGCGCCCAGAATAATGAACGTGGTGCCTGGGTTATTCCACATAAAGCCCAGTGCGTAGTGCGGGCTGATGGCCAACAAAATAGCGGGGTTGGTGGCGATTTGGCTGATGCCCAGCACCGCAATGCAAATAAACCAGATGACCGTGATGGGACCAAAAAATTTGCCAATGCCGCTGGTGCCCCGTTTTTGAACTGCAAACAGCCCAAACAGGATGATCAACGTGAGCGGGATGACATACTTTTTGAAGGCCGGGGAGATCACCTCCAGACCTTCGACTGCGGACAGCACCGAGATGGCGGGGGTAATGACCCCATCGCCGTAAAACAGGCAGGTGCCGAAAATACCCACCACCAGCAGCACCCGGCGCAGCTTGGGTTTGTCTTTGACTGATTGCGAGGCCAGTGCCAGCATGGCCACCAGACCGCCCTCGCCATTGTTGTCTGCACGCAGCACCAGCACCACGTATTTGAGGGAGACGATGACCGTCAGGGTCCAGAAAAAGATCGACAAAATGCCGTACACATTGTCTGGCGTGAAGGGCACATGACCGGAGCCAAAGACTTCCTTGACCGCGTAGAGCACACTGGTGCCAATGTCGCCATAAACCACGCCAATGGCGCCCAGCGTAAGCGCTGTGAGAGAAGATTTGGATGCTGACACAAATTCGCCCCGGCGAGGTGTTGCCGAAGTTCCGTTCCGATTGGGAACGCCATTTTGCACCTTTACTGTGTCTTTAAATCGGCCAAATGAAGGCCGCAGGAAAAAATACGCAAAAAAATGCTGCAGCGCAGCAGTTTGCTGCTGCACTGATGTGGAAACTACTTACCTTTTAGTCATAAACCTCAGCGTCCGGGTCCGTCGCTTCCAGTTCGTAGCTTGCCGCCAACATGGCCAGGCGTCCGACGACGCCATACATATAAAACCGGTTGGGAACGCTCGCGCCAGGTTTGACGCCGGGCTGGGGCAAATGTGTGCTTTGCTCGAAAGCGAGCGGCACGTAGCTGGAACCTGGTGCATTGAGGTTTTCATCAATGCCCCGGTCGGCGTGAATGCGGTAAAAACCGCCCACCACGTAGCGGTCCATCATGTAGACCACCGGCTCTGCGACGGCGTCGTTCATGCGCTCTTTGGTGAGCACGCCTTCTTGCACCAAAATATCGCAAGCGGGCGCACTGGTGCTTTGGGATTGGGCTCTTTCAGCCAGTGCCGCCAGGTCTTTGACGTCGCGCACCGTCACGATGCCCATGCCGTGTGAGCCGTTGTCGGCTTTGACCACCACGAATGGTTTTTCCTTGATGCCGTATTCTTTGTACTTGCGGCGAATTTTGGTCAGCAGGGCGTCCACGTTGCTGCTCAGGCAGTCCATGCCCACACCCTCACTCAAATTGACTTCACCGCACTTCTCAAACATCGGGTTGATCAGCCAGGGGTCGACGCCCAGCAACTTGCCCAAGCGCTTGGCCACCTCTTCGTAACATTTGAAATGCTTGCTCTTGCGTCGCGTGGCCCAGCCTGCGTGCAGGGGAGGCAGCAGGTATTGCTCGTGCAGTTCTTCCAGAATGCCGGGCACGCCAGCACTCAGGTCGTTGTTGAGCAAAATAGTGCAGGGGTCAAAGTCTTTGATGCCAATGCGGCGTTTGCCGCGAATGACCGGCTCCAAGGTGATACTTTCACCGTTGGGCAGCTCAATGGTGGTGCTTTTTTTAATGGCCGGGTCAATCGAGCCGATGCGGACATTTAGGCCCGCCATGTGGAAGATGCGCTGCAACTGCGCCATATTGGACAGGTAAAACGTGCTGCTAGCCTTGTTTTCCGGAATCAGCAACAGGTTGCGCGCTTCTGGGCAGATTTTCTCAATCGCAGCCATGGCCGCCTGCACGGCCAGGGGCAGCATGGGCGGGGTTAGGTTGTTCCAGCCGCCAGGAAACAGGTTGGTGTCAACCGGTGCCAGCTTGAAACCCGCATTGCGCACGTCCACCGAGCTGTAAAACGGGGGCGTGTGCTCCATCCACTCCAGGCGAAACCAGCGCTCGATGGCAGGCATGGAGTCCAGCACGCGCTGCTCTAGTTCATTGATGGGGCCGGTAAGGGCGGTGACGAGGTGGGGAACCATGCGGTCCTTTGCGGGTGATTCAGTAAGATGACTGACCTTATTTTCAACCAGTTGGGGGCAACTATTCGTTTTAAAAGCGGGCTTTTTTTACACTCGCACTTCGCCTTGACCGAGCACAACGTATTTAAGCGAGGTCAGCCCCTCAATGCCGACCGGTCCCCGAGCGTGAAATTTGTCGGTGGAGATGCCAATCTCGGCCCCCAAGCCGTACTCAAAGCCATCCGCAAAGCGCGTACTGGTGTTGACCATGACGCTGGCTGAGTCCACCTCGCGCAAAAACTGCTGCGCGTGCATGTGGTCACGCGTCAGGATGGCATCGGTGTGGTGGCTGCTGTAGTGGTTGATGTGCGCAATCGCCTCATCCACCCCCGCCACCACTTTGATGCTGATGATGGGGGCCAGGTATTCCTCAAAATAGTCTTGCTCGGTGGCAAGTGCCAGTTTTGGGAAGAGGGGTGCTCCTGAATTAGTAGCTTCTGTAGCAATACCGGCGTGTACCTTGGCCTTATTTCTTTCAAGAATAGCCAGCGCTTCGGCATCGCAGCGCATCTCGACGCCCTTGGCGGCATAAATTTGGCCAATGAGTGGCAAAAACTGGGCCGCTACACCGCGCGCCACCAAGAGGCTTTCAGTGGCGTTGCACGGGCTGTATTTGCTGGTTTTGGCGTTGTCGGCCACGTTGACGGCCATGGCCATATCGCATGGGTCGTCCACATACACATGGCAATTGCCATCTAGGTGTTTGATGACCGGCACCTTGGCGTCCCGGCTGATGCGCTCAATCAGCCCCTTGCCCCCGCGCGGAATGATCACATCGACAAACTGCGGCATGGTGATGAGCTGCCCCACCACCTCGCGGTCGGTGATCTGCACCAACTGCACCGCGTCCTCAGGCAGCCCGGCCTCCAGCAAGGCCTGTTGTACCAGCAAAGCCAGCGCTTTGTTGGACTCAATCGCTTCAGAGCCGCCACGCAAAATGCAGGCGTTGCCGCTCTTGATGGACAAGGAGGCCGCCTCAATCGTCACGTTGGGGCGGCTCTCGAAAATCATGCCAAACACGCCAATCGGCACCCGCATTTGCCCCACCCGAATGCCGCTGGGCATTTGCTTCATGCCCACAATCTCGCCAATCACATCGGCCATCGCCGCCAACTGCTCGCAGCCCTGGGCACAGGTCTCAAGGACTTGGGGCGTGAGTTTGAGCCGATCCACCATCGGTGCGGCCAATCCTGCGACTATTGCGCGCTCAATATCGCGGGCGTTGTCAATTTGCAGGGCCGCCACGTTGCTGCGAAGCAACGCTGCTAGCGTGCGAAGCGCTTTGTTTTTAGTAGCTGCTTGAGCACGCGCCATAAGGGCTGAGGCCTGTTTTGCTTTAAAACCCAAGGCTTGGGCATAGTCGGGGATGTTGAGGGTGTTCATTGGGTTTTTCTTTGTTCAAATTCCAGCTTTAACCGGGCCAGCCAATCGATTAGTTGAAGACTCATCCGTTGATGCATACCGATCGCGTTCGAAAAGTGCCTCTTCAAGCGGCAAACTCATAGCAAGACGCCTTCACGTTGCGCAACTTCGTAAATGGGCAGTTGCTCGCCGCCTGCGTTAACCACCACATCAATTTTTCGCTCGCCGAGCGCTTTCCAGATATCCGCCACCATGTGCAGTCGGGCCTCAACCCCTTGCTTGGGGGATACCGGTGCCTCAATGTACAAATAAATATCGCCGCCAAGTTTGAGATCATTCAATCGAGAGCCAAACAGACGCGGGCGCACGCCAAAGTAGCGCAGGCTGGCCTCACGTATCACTTGTTGTTCAATGGGTGTTAGTCGCATAGGGTGATTTTGGCAGATACGCCAAGGGCCTTGCTTGTTGGCCTTATGTGTCTTTGGCATTTAATCTTGATGGCGTTGGGGGCAGGTTCCATGCCAAGCGCCCAAGTTGATCTCGGTCGCCAAAGCGTTGATTGGGTCATGGGTTTTGCTGGGCCGCATAAGTCCCCGCCCATATTGGAGGTTGCCCAACTCGAAATTGTCACGAAAGGTAGGCTGACGGCACAAGGATGCTAAGTGGCGATAGTGTCTTCATGACCGAAAAAGACCCATTGCCGCCGGTCACGACAGGCAGCTTACAGGTTGCACAATTCATTCCCAATCAGAAGCCGTTCGTGGTGGACTTCAACGTGACCATTGCTGACAGCCACGATCTTAAGGACCGGCCGTTGGTGGCCGTGGTCCGGGAAGCTAGGGCAGTCACCCAGATTATGAATTTACTTTCCTTGACCTGGTCGACTGCATAGTCGATCGCGGTCATTGAGCGCGAACTAAGTTCGCTCGGGTAAGGCCACTTGAATGGTGGCAATAAGCCGGTCAATATCCGCACTTGGATTTGCAGCTACGCTGCGAAACCACTTGCGACCTGCAATTGACGTTGTTGACGTGGAACCAACGGGCAACTGCTGCAGCACCTGGTCAAACAAGCTCTCGTCTTTTGGGCGCCAGACCACAATGCCAGTTTGTGGTTCTCCATAAAGCTCAAGGCGCTTGTCCGCAACAACAAAATCTCTCAAGCAGTGTGAAAGGTCCATGCAGTGCTCAATGCGCTGAGCAACGCCTTGACGCCCCCAAGAAAGCAGCATTGCCAGTAGGGCGGTGGCAGTCGCACCATGGGAGCCAAGAACGCCAATATTGGGGGTGGCAAGGTACGCTCCGCCGAAGCTAACGGCTGCGTGGGCTTTCTCGGTGTCTTTGAATAATACGAGGGCAGACTCTTTGGGTTGGAAAAGCCACTTATGCGTCGATACGGCAACAGAGTCTGCCGACTCGATTCCGGCAAGTAAGTGAGCGTATTTACTCAGCAGTAAAGGACCGGCCCACGCCGCATCTACATGGGTCCAAGCTGCCCTACCGGCCAATACAAAGGGGTCTACTGCACCTGTACTGGTTGCACCGGCTGTGAGGACCAAGGCTGATTTGCTTAAGTTGATCGGCAATTGTGCCGCGTCCATTGAACCGTTTGCGTCTACGGGCACGCTCCGAAAATTAAGGCCCAAAATATGCGCTGCCTTCGCAATAGAAAGATGCGCACCCTCAGATGCAATTACCTCCGTAATGCCTGCGCACTCGCGCGCAGACCACAAGGCGGTCAAATTGGCTACTGTCGAACCCGGTGTCATGTGTCCACCGTTCATACCGAAAAATGGTGCGAGCCATGCCACGACCCGCTGTTCCATTTGGCGAGCGACAGGTGCAGTGGCTGGGTGAAGCAGGTTCTGATTGAGCGATGCGTTCCAAAGCGTAACTGCCCAAGTTATCCACGGGGTGGGTGGGTCCATGTGGGCAAATGATGTAGCCTCGCCCAAACGCGCCGCGCCGCCCAGAATGTTCGGTGCCAGTGAGTTCAGTGCAGCCGTTGATCCAATCCCAAGCTGTGGCAGTTCTACCGGCAGATCAAGACCATGCGCGCTACTGAAATCACGACTCATCAACTCGACGGCCTGATGCAACCCCTCGGAGTCGACAGAGAATTCCTTGTCCATGCTACTTACCTCAATTGCTATCTAAAACTGAGTTTAGCCGCTCACAAATGGGCTCGGGCGACCAAGGTTTCAACGACTGCAATCAGCGGCCAGTCAAAAGTAAGGGCGTGGGAGCGTTCCTGTCAGCGCGTGAGCCTGGCTATTGTGCAAAAACTGCAGGTGCGAGCTCGCACCGAGGTTGCGTCCATGGCAGCACAATACGAGGCTAAGCAACCCTGATGCCCGGCGTTCTAAAGCGCCACTGTCAGCCGTTCTGCGAAAAAATTCACCAATGCCGAAACACGAAGCGTTACTCGTTTCAATAAATTACTAAGGTAGAGCGCTCACCCCGCCTTGCGCATGGCATGGGCTAGTGCGGTTTGTCCCCGAGCATCCAGTGTGTCTGCGGCGTTGAGGCGATCTCGTACTTCCCTGTTTTGGCTGAGCTTGACCTTTCCAACCAGCGATGTGATGGCGATTTCAATGCCAACAATGTTGCGTAGCATGCTGTTAATGAACTCAGACTCGGAATCCCCCATCTTCCAGGGTTTGGGTTCGGTGGCCTCGTTTCGCCGTGTGAGTTGTGCAACAACGCGGCGGGTAAAGCGCTCGTCATCATGTACGGTGATCGTGCCGTGCGCATGCACCACTTCGTAATTCCAGGTCGGAACCTGGCGATGCGTTTCATGCTTGCTGGGATACCAGTTCGGTGAGATATAGGCGTCTGCACCACGAAACACAATCATCACCGGCGTGCCTGTTGGACACCGCTGCCAAAGCGTATTGGCGCGGGCCACATGCCCGATGAGGGTGCCATGTGTTCCAACATCTGAATCTAACTCCATCGGAATGTGATCGGCATCCAGTCCGATATCTCCGTGTGTCACCAGCATCCCAAGTGGGTGCTCACGAATGATGCGGTGCAACTCCTCGGGTCGGGTTTCAGCAAAGTGAGCTGGTATGTACATCGTGGGCCTTTGAAAGTAAAAAATCGGACAGTCGCCATTTTTCCGTACAACCGGCACAATGTGAAGAACCAGTTTTTTAGAGTATTTATGGTCCAGTTTCAACTTGCCGCAAGTGGCCCACGCGGCCGAACAGGTGCCGGGCGCAAAATTTATCACCTGCTGCGTGCTCAGATAGCGGACGGCACATTGCAAGCAGGCGCTCGGGCGCCGTCCACACGAAGCTTGGCTGCCGAGCTGGGGGTGTCACGAACCACGGTCACTGCCGCCTTTGAGCAACTTGAAGCCGAGGGCTACCTGGTCACGTCCACGGGACGGGTGTCACGAATAGCAACGCCACTGACTGCACCTGCAACATCCGAGTTGCCAACGATTCACAGCACAAGGTCTGCGCCAACCTTGTCCACATTTGGGCGACGCCTACAGGAAATCGGTTTGCCTGCAATGCTTCATGTCGAACCGACTCGATTCGACTTTCTGTACGGAGCGGTGGCGCACCGGGACTTTCCCACTTTGGCCTGGCGGCGTGCCTACCAAACTGAACTGCTGCAACAGCAGCACCGTCTGTACTACGCCCCACCCGAAGGTGATGCATCACTTCGCAGCGCCCTACAGGGCTATCTGCGACGTGCCCGAGGTCTGGCGTGTAACGCCGAGCAAATACTGGTGGTTCACGGTTCACAACAGGCCATCGACCTATGTGCCCGGTTGCTCTTGAATGCCGACGACGCCTTTGTGTTTGAAGAACCTGGTTACCTGATGGCGAGGTGCTGCTTTGAGGCTACTGGCGCAAGGTGCTTAGCAGTGCGTGTGGACGAGAATGGCCTGGATACCAGCAGCCTGCCCCAAGACAAAAGTGCTCGCCTGGTGTATGTCACGCCATCACACCAGTTCCCTTTAGGTGGAGTTCTTCCGATCACACGACGCCAAGAACTGCTGCAGTGGGCTCACAGCCAAAACGCCTGGGTCGTAGAGGACGACTATGACGGCGAATTTCGTTATGGGCAGCGCCCGATCGATGCCTTGCAATCAATAGATGGCGATGGCCGGGTGATTTATGTTGGCACCTTCTCCAAGGCTTTATCGCCTCAACTACGGCTCGGCTACTTGGTGCTTCCGCCTGAACTGGTGACGGTGTTCCGGCAGGCCAAGCGATTAACCGACCGTCATGCACCCGTACTGGAACAGCGCGTACTGGCTTCGCTGATTGAAAGTGGCAACTATGAGCGCCATGTTCGACGCATGCGCCGCGAAAACGAGCGCCGTCGTGCCGCGCTGTTGGATGCCGTTGCACGCTATCTCCCAAAGGACGCTGAGGTCGGCGGCACTGCGGCTGGCCTTCATGTGGTACTTTGGTTACCGTTTCTGCGCCCCAAGGATGAACCGGGGTTGGTGACTGCTGCCCGTCAAGTGGGTGTGGGCATCTACCCGGTATCGACGCTGTTTGCCGGGTCAGAATCCCTCGCACCACCTCGACCAGCCGGTTTCATCCTGGGTTATGCGAGTCTGACGGTTGAACAAATTCAACAAGGCATACAAACTCTGGGCAGATTGATTTCCACATGGTCAACCTTGACGTGATCGAGGCTCGTGGCCGATGCGCGTAAATTTTCAGACCATTCGTCTGTAACAGCACTCGAAAGTGGGCGCAGTGATTCTCCAAATCGGTGCCACATTGCAATCAGTCACAGAGTCAGGTGAGTGTCGGGTATCGAGCCATCATTTCGCGCAGATCTAGGACGGCTACCGCTGCTGACCCGAATTCCATTTTTCTCCATTGCTGACGTTCAATTTTTAAGGTTAGCAATGGTAAAAGTGAGCTGGCTCCACAAAACCAATAACGGCGCTATAACTCCCCGCGCACGACCTGCCCACTCACCGCGAAGGGGTGGGCGTGCAAATCGACCACCT
>CAIMHL010000415.1 GCA_903840825.1 uncultured beta proteobacterium | reverse complement strand
GCTTCTAGGCGCTGTTTCATGACGCCCAAGGTGCCTGCAATGGCCGACGAGCTAGAGGCCAGCCACTTGCGCAGCACCAGCTCGGTGAGGTGGCGCTGGCGGTGGGGAATGGCGTAGCTGTCTTCGCGGCTCAGGTAGTCGGTGACGGCTTCATAAAGGCGGTGTTCGGCGTCGGTAGACCTGAACTTTTGGGTGTGGGGCTTGCGCTGGGTGTAGCTGATGTATTCGGTGACGTCTTTGCGCAGGGTGCGCTTGCAAAAGCTACTCAGGCGCTGGCGCAACCCAACAAGGTCGCTGCCCGCGCCCATGTATTGGCTGCGAAAGGCGCCCAGGTCGCCAAAGAGGTTGTCGTCTATGAGGGTGGCGAGGCCATACAGCTCAAGAATGGAGTTTTGCAGCGGGGTGGCGGTGAGCAGTAGTTTGCGGCTGTCAGCAGTGGCCCATCGTATGGCTTGGCCCATTTTGTTGCTCTCGCGGTAGGCGTTGCGCAGTTTGTGCGCTTCGTCCATCACCACCAGGTGCCAGCCTATGGCGCGAATGTCTTCTTTGAGGCGGGTAGCAAAGGCATACGAGACGATGAGCACAGCCTTTTGCTGTAGCGGCGCCAAGCCTTGGCGCTGGGCCTCGCGCCAGGTTTTGGCATCAAGCACCACGGCGGGCAGGTTGAATTTTTCTTCCAGCTCCATCGCCCATTGCTTGCGCAGCGAGGCCGGGCAGATGACGAGTAATTGGCGCTTGCGCTCGGCCCAGTATTGGCAAAGCACGATGCCGGCCTCAATAGTTTTGCCCAGCCCCACTTCGTCGGCCAGCAAAACGCCCTTGGACAAGGGCGATTTAAGGGCAAACACTGCCGCCTCTATTTGGTGCGGGTTGAGGTCAACGCTGGCATTGAACAGCGCTTGCGAAAGCCGCTCTAGCCCACCACCCGCGTGCTGCAACGTCAAGTCGTGCGCGATGTACTTGGCTTTGTGGGGGGTGAGGTGGTTCAAAGGGCAGAGCGCACGGCTTAAAGCCTTTGATAGTAGCTTTTAAATATTCAATAATTGTTTTAATACATTTTTTATAGCTAATAAATGGCAAGATACTCGAAGTTAAATTTCAACCATTTCGAAAAAGTTCTAAGTACTGTCTCGCACATTGGGGCAATTGCTGGAGGTTACGAATGCAGTTAAGAGAGGGTCCCCATGCTTGAGAAAGTAGAAGCCACCCGGTTTGACCGGGTCATGAGCAAAGGACGCACCACGCCGCTGCTGCTGGCCGCAGAGTACAGCGATGGGCGTTCGGTTGAACTGATTGGCAAGTTTTCACATGGCGGGCAGATCGGTGCGATCGGCCTGGCGCGCGAGGCGATCAGCGCCATGCTGGCCGCCGATTTGGACTTGCCTGTGCCCAAACCCCTGTTGGTCACGATCAGTGACGCATTCATTGAGACTGTGCCTAACCCGGCCGCTGCTGCTTTGTTGCGCCAGAGCTTGCGCGTGGGGTTTGGCTCCAGCAGGCTCCCTAATGGCTATTCGGTTTGGTCGGACGGTAACGGCGTGCCCAAAAGGATGTTGGCTCAGGCGGCTGAAATCTTTGCGTTTGATGCCTTGATCCAAAACGCGGACCGGCATCCCATAAACCCCAATATGCAGGTCAAGGGTGAGCAGCTTGCAATTTACGACCACGAGCTGGCTTTCATTTGGGAGGGTGTTTTATTTTGGAAACCCCCATGGGAGGCCGGTGGGCTAGACAACATCGCTCAACCGGACCGACATGTGTTTTTCACGGCTATCAAAAGCCAAGCCCTTGATTTTTCAAGGCTTATTGGCGCTTGGGAGGCTATTTCTGATAATAGGCTTGCCCAATATCAAGCCGCATTGCCCGCCGAGTGGAACGGAGCAAGCGACATGATTGGGAAGGTGCTAGGCTTTGTCAGGCAACTGCGGGACAATATTCGACCGGCCATGAAGGAAATGAAAAAGGTGTTGGTATGAAAAAACAAGCGTATTCGTACTCGGTGCTTCGCTATGTCCACGACGTGACCACCGGGGAATTTGTCAATGTGGGGCTAGCGCTGTACTGCCCAACTATGCACTATGCCAATGCTGCGTGCCGCACAAGCGCCAAGCGCTTGACCCCACTTTTCCCGTCGTTAGACAGCGGCGTTTTTAGAGCGTTGATGCGCAAGGTGCAATCCCGATTTGAAGCCTTGCACGATGAAGTCAATAACCAACTGGCACTGCGCCCTTATGCGTCGGTGATGGAACTGGCGCAGTCGGTGATCCCGCAGGACGACAGCGCTTTGCAGTGGGCACCTATAGGCAGCGGACTAACCAGCGACCCAGATGCCACCCTAAAGCTATTGTTTGAACGCTTCGTGATGAAGCATGAAGAAACCACCACCGTACACCGCCGCAATGATGAACAGGTGTGGAAGAACTTTAGCCGGGAGCTTGAGCAGCAGCAGGTGCTCAAGCATTTCCAACCCAAGACATTCACCACCACTGATGACGAAATCAAATTTGACCGGGCCTGGAAGAACGGCGTTTGGCATTGCCTAGCTCCTGTGTCGTTTGATTTGGCAAGCCCTGAATCCATCCGCGAAAAGGCACACAAATGGCTCGGGCAAATGACGAGTGTGGACTGCCCTGATTTGAAGTTGTATTTCTTGGTGGGCGAGCCGTCTCAGGTGGATTTGAAACCGGTGTACCAGTCGGCATTGAACATTTTGAAGAAGACATCGCGCTCAGTCGAGGTTTTTACCGAGGCCGATGCGGCTGAACTTGCGCTTCTACTTGCGGAGCAAGTGGCACAGCATGAAGCGAATGCGGCGCACGCCTGAACGGTAAACGGCGCTTTTATTACAGTTTTTGGACCCTAGCCCTTTATTTACATGCTTAACCAGCTCTTAAAACAGTAGCGCTGAAAGTAGATCACGTCGGGCGAACCAGCGCGGCATCCGCGGCCTTTTTGGCAAATTCGGCGCGCAGGGCTTTCAGTTTTTCACGCGGGTCTTCGCGCACTGTGGTTTGGTCCAGGCCCATCTCGGCAATGAAGCGGCTGGGCACGGCGGCGACCATTTCGCGGCCTTTTTTGCGTTTGCGCGTCCAACTCACCGCCAAGCTGCGCTGGGCGCGGGTGATGCCCACGTACATCAGGCGGCGCTCTTCTTGCATGTGGGTCAGGGTGGCTTCATTGGCCGCCTCATGGGCGCGCTCGGAGCCGCCCAGTCCGGCTGCGCCATCGCCACTGTCGCGCAGTTTGAAAGGCAGCATGCCCTCGGTCACGCCGACCAGCATCACATGCGGCCACTCCAGGCCTTTGGAGGCGTGCAGGGTGGAGAGGGTGACCACGTCCATGTCTTTTTCGCGCTCACTGATGGTGGACAACAAGGACACGGTTTGCGCCACCTCTAGCAGCGACTTCACCTCGTTGCTGGTGCTCACGCCCGCAGCGTCGTCGAGCTGCCCGCCGCAGCGGGCCGACATCCAGTCGCAAAAATCCATCACATTGCCCCAACGCGCAGAGGCCACTTTTTCGCTGTCTTCGCCGTCGTACAGGTGCTTCTCATAGCCAATTTCTTTGAGCCATTCCAACAAAAACTCTTTGGCTGACTCGGCTCCAAAAGTACGCCGGGCGCGAAACTCCAGATCATTCACATAGCGGCCAAACTCATGCAGGCTGCCCACCGCCTTGGTGCTCAGCACGCTGGCCAGCGACGAGGAAAACAAAGCTTCAAACAGGCTCACCTTGTACTGGCTGGCAAACACACCCAAAGTGCTCAGAGTCTGGTGCCCAATGCCGCGCTTGGGTGTGGTGACGGCGCGTAAAAAGGCGGGGTCGTCGTTGTTGTTGATCCACAACCGAAACCATCCACACAGGTCTTTGATCTCGGCACGGTCAAAAAAGCTGGTGCCCCCCGACACTTTGTACGGAATAGCGGCTTTGCGCAGCGCTTTCTCGAAGGTTTTGGCTTGGTGGTTGGCACGGTACAAAATGGCAAAGTGGCGAAATTCTTGGTACTGCGTCCCCCCGTGCGGCAAGCCGCTGGCGCGCAGGCTTTGGATACGGGCCACTGTGCGCTCAGCCTCGTGCTCTTCGCTGTCAGCGTCGACCACCCGCACCGGTTCGCCCTCGCCCAGGTCGCTCCACAGGTTTTTGGGAAACAGCTTGGGGTTGGGTGCAATCACGTTGTTGGCAGCGCGCAATATGGCACTGGTAGAGCGGTAGTTTTGCTCTAGCTTGATGACTTTGAGGGTGGGAAAGTCCACGGGTAGCTTCTTCAAATTATCCAGCGTGGCGCCGCGCCAGCCGTAAATGGACTGGTC
>CAIMHL010000414.1 GCA_903840825.1 uncultured beta proteobacterium | reverse complement strand
GTTTGGAAGATGGCGTTATGGCCATCATGCGCTTTGAAAACGGTGTGATGGCCCAAATCCATGACGCCTTCACCGTCAAGCATGGCGGTCATGGTATCGAATACCACGGTGAAACGGGTTCCATCATCGCGCGCAATGTGATGAGCCAAATGCCAGTGGGTGAAGTGCTGCTGCGTAATGCTGATGGTGAGAAGCAAATCGTCATCGAACACGAAGGACTCTATGTTCGTGGCGTAGCGGCCTTCTGCGCCGCCATGCAGGGCACGGGTCAGCCGTCGGCCACGGCCGCAGACGGAGTCAAGTCACTTGCAGGCGCACTGGCTGTGGTGCGTGCCTGCAAAACAGGGAGCCGTCAGGCTGTCCCCCCCTTAAACATTTAAGTGAAATTTCCATGAGAAACAAAGTCATTTCTGCCCGCCAAGCGGCGGCACTAATTAGCGACAACGATGTGGTCAGCATCAGCTCCAGTAGCGGTCTGGGATGTCCCGACTTGGTGCTGAAGGGTATTGGCGAGCGCTTTGATGAAGAGGGCTCTCCCAAGAACATCACTACGCTGAACCCGATCGCGGCAGGTGATATGTACGGTATCAAAGGCATTGATCATCTTGCTAAGCCTGGACTACTGAGCCGCATTCTGGCCGGATCCTATCCGAGTGGCCCATCTTCGCTGCCCATGCCAGCGATCTGGCGGATGATCGTCGAGAACCAGATTGAAGCCTACAACATTCCCAGTGGCATTCTGTTCGACATGCACCGCGATGCTGCGGCAAAACGCCCCGGTGTGTTGACCAAGGTCGGCATGGGCACCTTTGTTGATCCAGCACTGCAAGGCTGTGCGATGAACGACAAGGCGACCTCTCATCCGGTGGTACGCAAGGAAAGTTTTGACGGCCAAGAGTGGCTCTTTTTTCCGGCTATCGTGCCTCAAGTCGCCATCATTCGCGCCACGACTGCCGATGAAAAAGGCAATCTCACTTATGAGCACGAGGGTGCTTTGCTGGGCGGGCTGGACCAGGCGTTGGCTGCGCGAAACAATGGTGGCATCGTCATCGCTCAAGTCAAGCGTGTGGTCAAGGAAGGCAGCCTGCGTCCGCATGATGTGCATGTGCCCTGCAATTTGGTGGACTACATCGTGATTGACCCGGACCAGTGGCAAACCACGCAGACGGTTTACGACCCGGCCATCAGCGGAGAAATCCAGCAGCCCTTGAGCACTTTTGAGAACCAGATGTTCGGGCCGGAGAAAGTCATTGCACGCCGTGCTTCGATGGAGCTCAAGGAAGGCACTGCTGTGAATCTGGGCTTTGGAATCTCGGCCAATGTGCCGCGCATCCTATTGGAAGAGGGACTGCACGGCGATGTGACTTGGGCTATCGAACAAGGTGCTGTTGGCGGTATGCCATTGCTGGGTTTTTCGTTTGGTTGCGCATCGAATGCGGATGCCATCATGGCTTCTAGTAACCAGTTCACCTATTTCCAAGGTGCTGGCTTCGATGCAACGCTGCTTTCTTTCCTGCAGGTCGATGAAAACGGAAGTGTCAACGTCTCCAAGCTGGGAGCCAAGCCGTACTTAACTGCGGGATGCGGTGGATTTGTGGACATCACGGCACATGCCCGGAATATTGTTTTCTCAGGCTTCTTTACAGCGGGTGCTCAGCTCCAAGTGGGCAACGGTAAGTTGAGCATCCTCAAGGAAGGCAAGACACGAAAGTTTGTCAAAAATGGCGAGCACATCACCTTCAGCGGCGTGGTCGGGCGCGAGCGCAATCAGCACGTAACCTATGTCACAGAGCGTTGCGTCATCAGCCTGGAAAAAGACTGTTTGATGGTCACAGAGATTGCTCCAGGCATTGACTTGCAACGTGACGTGTTGGACCAGGCAGAGATTGAACTGCGTGTGAGTCCGACGCTCAAGCTGATGGATGCAGCCCTCTTTACCGATGCCCCTATGGGTTTGCAGCTAAAAGCAAGGAATTAGGCCGTGACTGAAGCATTGACCCAACTTGAGCATGCAGGAGATGTGTGCATCGTCACACTGAACCGCGAGCCCAAGCTCAACACCCTCACCCCCGAAATGCTCAATGAGCTGGAAGTGCACGCCCGTGCCATCGATGCGGATCGCGATATTCGCGTGGTGATACTCACGGGTGCTGGAAGCCGTGCTTTCTGTGTTGGTGCCGACATTACACAGTGGGCCGCGCTCGACGCACTGGATATGTGGCGCCAGTGGGTGAAGCGCGGCCACCAGGTTTTCGACCAGTGGGCGCGCCTGCGTCAACCTGTGATAGCCGCCATCAATGGTCACGCCTTTGGCGGTGGTCTGGAGCTGGCCATTAGTGCCGATATACGAATCGCGACTCCTGCCGCGCAATATGCGCTGCCTGAAGCGACCATTGCGACTTGCCCAGGTTGGTCTGGGTCACAACGCATGGTGCGGCTGATTGGTGGAAGCCAGACCAAGTACTTGGCCATCAGCGGCCAGCGATTGTCCGCCTCCCAGGCCATGCACGCTGGCCTGATCCATGAAGTGGTGGAGCCTGATGGCCTGATGGTCCGCGCCAAGGCGCTGGCTGCAGACATGGCCACCAAGGCACCGATCTCCCTGCAGTTGACCAAGCAGCTGGTCAATGCAGCCACTGGAGAAGACCGAGATGCGGTGCTCGAAGCCATGGCGGGTGCGCTGGCCGCCAGTACCCAGGATGCCGCCGAAGGCATCGCCAGTTTCAAAGAAAAACGCAAAGCCAATTACGTCGGCCGCTGAACCCTCATTTAAAGAAAACGAAAACTCAAATATGAACACCACACTCAGCACAAGTAACTTAGCTGCCCGACCTGTCTTTGAAGGCAAGCTGCTGATTGATGGCCAATGGGTCAGCGCTATTGATGGCGCTACGCTAGAACGCAAGTCGCCAGCGCACGACCAACTGGTGGCCGTTTATGCCCAAGCTGGCGTAGCCGATACCGAGCGTGCCATTTCTGCAGCTCGCAAAGCGTTTGACAAGGGCGACTGGCCGCGAATGAAGGGGTCTGAGCGCTCAAAGGTGCTGCGCAAAGTGGCCGATCTGATCTTAGAGCGCAAGCAGGCCATTGCTGAAATGGAGACGCTGGAAAACGGCAAGCCTTTGGCGCAGGCATTGGCAGAGATTGAAGGTTCGGCCGACCTGTGGCAATACGCCGCCACCCTTGCGCGCAACCTGCACGGCGACAGCTACAACACGCTGGGCGAGAACACCTTGGGTGTGGTGCTGCGTGATCCCATTGGCGTGGTCAGCGTCATCACCCCCTGGAACTTTCCTTTTCTCATCGTTAGCCAGAAACTACCATTTGCCTTGGCAGCAGGCTGCACGGCTGTGGTCAAGCCCTCGGAATTCACCTCAGGCACTACCGTCATGCTCGGACAAATCCTGATCGACGCCGGCGTGCCTGCCGGCGCTGTCAACATTGTGGTCGGCCTAGGCCATGTGGTCGGTGATGTGATGGTGTCGCACCCGGAGGTAGACATGATTTCCTTCACAGGCTCCACCGCTGTCGGCAAGGCAGCCGCTGCCAAGTCCGCCGCGACCCTGAAAAAAGTATCCATGGAACTGGGTGGTAAAAACCCACAAATTGTGTTTGCCGATTGCGATTGGGATGCGGCAGTTGACGCAGCCGTCTATGGCATCTACTTCAACGCAGGCCAGTGCTGTAACAGTGGCAGCCGCATCCTGGTGCAGGAATCCATTGCCGAGAAGTTTTCCGCCGAAGTGGTGGCGCGCACCAGGCTGGTCAAGGTGGGCGATCCCCTGGTGGTGGGTATGCAAGTCGGCGCCATCACCACCGAAAAGCAACTGCAAGCCATCCTCTCCCACATTGTCGCTGCCAAAGAAGCCGGTGCTACCGTGGCACTGGGGGGTTCACAAATTGTCAGCAAGGGCATGTACATCGAACCCACGGTCATCACGGGTGTGACGCCTGATATGGCTATTGCCCGTGAAGAAGTCTTTGGCCCGGTGTTGGCCATACTGAGCTTCAAGGATTTAGACGAGGCCGTTGCGCTGGCTAACAGCACCTTGTATGGACTATCCGCTGCTGTATGGAGTCAGGACTTCAGCACCTGCATGACTGCGGCACGCCGCATCCGTGCTGGGACCATCTGGGTCAATACCTTCCTTGAAGGCCATGCAGAACTGCCCTTTGGCGGCTACCAACAAAGCGGCATTGGCCGTGAGTTGGGCCGCTTTGCAACCGAGGACTACACCGAAACAAAAACCCTACAAATGCATTTGGGTGCTCGTACCGATTGGTACCTGCCGCGCCAATGCTAACGAATTCGTTCAGGCCAGCGATGGTCAGACCGGGTGACGCCACTCTGTGGCATTTCAGCAGGCGTTTATTCGTCCCGCACATTTCTAGAAGCTAAAGGAGATTTCAAATGAAGAAGCAAGTATTGGGTTTGTTGATTTCAGCAGCGTTTGCTGCACCGGTAATGGCGCAGGACGCCGTTGAAGTGCTGCATTGGTGGACATCAGGTGGCGAAGCTGCCGCTCTGGGCGTGCTCAAGGGCAACCTGGAAAAGCAGGGAGTGAAGTGGAACGATATGCCTGTGGCTGGTGGTGGTGGCGAACAGGCCATGACATCCGTGCGTGCTCGCGTGACAGCGGGCAACCCGCCTACCGCCGTACAGATGTTGGGCTTTGATATCCAGGATTGGGCCAAACAAGGCGTGTTGTCCGACCTGAACACCATTGCCACCCAACAAAACTGGGACAAGACAGTGCCTGTGGCCCTGCAAAAGTTCGCCAAGTACAACGGAAAATGGGTTTCAGCACCCGTCAATGTGCACTCCACCAACTGGGTGTGGGCCAACAAGGAAGTGCTGACCAAGGCTGGTGTGACGACCGAACCCAAGACCTGGGACGAGTATGTAGCAGCCCTGGACAAGGTACAAAAGGCCGGCTTCATCGGGCTGGCCCATGGGGGACAACCTTGGCAGGAAGCAACAATTTTTGAAGGTGTGGTGCTGGCCACCGGCGGTCTGGCCTTTTACAAGAAGGCCTTCATCGATCTGGACCCCAAAGCTTTGAACTCCGACACCATGGTCAAGTCCTTTGACCGCATGGCGCAACTGCGCAAGTATGTGGACAAGGACTTCTCGGGCCGTGACTGGAACGTTGCAAGTGGCATGGTGATCAGCGGCAAGGCCGGTTTCCAGATGATGGGTGACTGGGCCAAGGGCGAGTTTGTTGGTGCCAAGAAGGTCGCGATGAAAGACTTCGCCTGCTTCCGCACCCCCGGAACGCAAGGTACAGTGTCTTTCAATGCCGACCAGTTCGCCATGTTCAAGGTGGGTGCCGACAAGGTGGCCGCACAGAACAAACTGGCCACTGCGATTCTGGAACCCGGCTTCCAGTCTGCCTTCAACGTGGTCAAGGGTTCGGCCCCGGCCCGTACGGATGTGCCAGACACCGCCTTTGATGCCTGCGGCAAGAAAGCCATCAAGGACCTGGCTGAAGCCAACAAGTCCGACCAACTGGTGGGCTCCATGGCCAACGGTCATACCGGTCCCGCGTCCATCAAGAACGCGTTCTACGACGTGATCACACGCCATTTCAACGGATCGATTGACTCTAAGAAGGCATCGGTCGAAATGGCAACTGCCGCGAAGAACTAAAGACTCCCAAGGCCTTGGCCGGACAGCGGGTTTCACCCGGTCCGGCTAAGGCTGCAACGACCACTGGAGAATATGCTATGAAAGCAGATTGGTTACCCAAGCTATTGATCACACCGAGTGCCCTTCTGGTGCTTGTGTGCGTTTACGGTTACATCATGTTCACGGTTTACCTGTCGTTTACGACATCGACGATTTTGCCCAGCATGGAGTGGAACGGCACGGCCGCCTACACCCGCTTGTTATCTCTGGAGAACTGGAGCGTGGCGCTGGCAAACCTGTGGGTCTTTGCCATCCTGTACATTCTGATCGCGATGGCGCTTGGATTGACTCTGGCGATTCTCATTGACCAGAAGGTGCGCGCGGAAAGTGCGTTTCGGTCAATTTTTTTGTATCCCATGGCGCTGTCATTCATCGTGACAGGTACTGCCTGGAAGTGGCTGCTGGACCCCGGTGTGGGACTGGAAAACACGCTGCACACCCTGGGTTTTAGCAACTTCTCGTTTGGCTGGATCAAGGATTCTGAGATGGCCATCTACTGTGTGGTGATTGCCGCCGTGTGGCAAACCACAGGCTTTGTCATGGCCATGTTTTTGGCCGGCCTTCGTGGCGTTGACAGCGAGCAAATCAATGCAGCACGCCTGGATGGTGCCAAAACTTGGCAGATCTACTACCGCATCGTCATTCCACAACTCGGCCCCGTGTTCATCTCGGCCTTTGTGATCTTGGTCCACATGGCCATCAAGTCGTATGACCTGGTGATTGCATTGACCAATGGCGGCCCTGGTCGGTCCACCTGGTTGCCTTCTGTTTTTATGTACCAGTACACCTTTACCCGCAATGAAATGGCAGTGGGTGCAGCCAGCGCCGTGCTAATGTTGTTGGGTATTGCGGTGGTGGTGCTGCCTTACCTGTATTTTGAACTCCGAAAGGGCAAACATGGATAAGAACTTATTAACGCTGTCAGCCAGAGTCCTTCTGTATCTAATTCTCATCGTAGCGGCTTTTATCTTCATCATGCCGGTGTATGTGATGGTGGTGAATTCTCTTAAGCCCCTTGACGAAATCCGTAACGGAAACCTGATGGCTTTGCCGATGGAATGGACCTTGGAGCCCTGGCTGATGGCCTGGAGCAAGGCGCAGATTGGGGTGCAGGCTACTGGCCTCAAGCCCTACTTCATCAATTCCTTTTTATTGGTGATTCCCGCGGTGATTCTGTCCACACTGATTGGTGCCTTGAACGGCTACATCCTGACCCAGTTCAAGTTCAGGTTTGCCGACGCCTTGTTTGCGGCCATGTTGTTCTCGGTGTTCATTCCCTTTCAGATTGTGCTGATTCCTATGGCTAAGACCCTGGGGTTTCTAGGCCTTGCCGGCACGATCAAGGGCCTGATCTTTGTGAATGTGGTTTACGGTATTGGCTTCACTACGCTGTTCTTTCGCAACTATTACGCGGCCTTCCCCAACGAACTGGTGATGTCGGCGCGCATGGATGGTGCGGGCTTCTTCGGCGTGATGTTCAAGATACTACTGCCCAACAGCGCCCCCATCATTGTGGTGACCGTGATCTGGCAGTTCACCAATATCTGGAATGACTTTCTGTTTGGTGCGTCTTTCAGTGACTACACTTCCTTCCCGCTGACGGTGGCGCTGAACAACCTTGTCAGCAGCTCAACAGGCGTAAAGGAATACAACGTCCACTTCGCAGGCGCCTTCATTGCGGCCATACCCACGCTGGTGGTGTATCTTGTCTCCGGTAAATATTTTGTACGCGGTCTGATGGCCGGTTCAGTTAAGGGTTAAAAATGTCATCACTCGAACTAATCAGTATTAAAAAGAGCTTCGGCCCGGTCAACATTCTTCACGATGTCTCTATTGCTTTGACGGATGGAGAGTTTTTGGTGCTAGTAGGCCCAAGCGGATGTGGCAAAAGCACATTGATGAATATCATCGCCGGTTTGGAAGAGCCGACGGGCGGTTTGCTCAGGCTAGATGGAACGGATATCACCCAAGTGGCCCCGGCAGAGCGGGACATTGCCATGGTGTTTCAGTCCTACGCCCTTTACCCCAATATGACCGTAGCAAAGAATATTGAGTTTCCGCTGCAAATGCGCAAGGTCGACAAGTCCAAACGTGCTGCACGTGTGCAAAGCGTGGCCAAGCTGCTGCAGATCGAGCACCTGCTCGAGCGCAAACCGCGCCAACTCTCCGGCGGTCAGCGCCAGCGCGTCGCCATTGGCCGCGCCCTGGCGCGCGAGCCCAAGCTGTACCTGTTTGACGAGCCGCTCTCCAACCTGGATGCCCAGCTGCGTCTGGACATGCGAACCGAGATCAAGAAGCTACATCAGCGGCTCAAGTCCACCATCGTTTATGTAACCCACGACCAGATCGAAGCAATGACTCTGGCAACCCGAATTGCCGTAATGAAGGGTGGCGTGGTCCAGCAACTGGGTACGCCGCACGAGGTGTACAACCGCCCGGCCAATACCTTTGTAGCCGGCTTTATGGGCTCGCCGCGGATGAATCTTGCCAAGGCCGTTGTAGCTGATGCTGCAGGTACGATATCACTGGAGTTCCAGACTGGCAATGGCAAAAAAATCACCTTGCCTCTATCCGACCAGTTTAGTTATCTGGAGCGATTTCTTGGGAAAGAGGTCATTGCCGGAATACGTCCCGAGGCGATCAACCTGCCCACTCCCAGCCTGGAGCACAAAGAATTACAGCGGTTATTTATGGCCAAGATCGAGGTAATTGAGCCCACAGGTGCTGACACACAGGCTGTTGTGAATTTTGCTGGCTACGAGTTCACTGCTACGCTGGGGCCGGACTTGGCCCTCAGTTTGGGTCAGGAAACTCAGTTCACCGTTGACTTGACCAAGCTGGTGTGTTTCGACGTATCCACTGAAATGCTGATCGCGTAACCTCCAAAAATGCGGGCTTATGACGTCGTCGTGATTGGATCCGGTGTTGGTGGAGGATCGGTTGCACTCCAACTTGCCGGATGCAATACCAAGGTACTCATTCTTGAGCGTGGCCCGGCATTGCCGCGCGAAGCACAAAATTGGGATCCCGTAGAGGTGTTTTGCGAGCGTCGGTATCACACCAAGGAAACCTGGTTTGCAGATGGGCGTGCGTTTAATCCGGGCATGTTTTACTTCGTGGGTGGCAACACCAAGTTCTATGGCGCTGCAATGTTTAGATTCCGGGAAAAGGACTTCGAAGCATTGCAGCACCCAGAAGGTGTTTCGCCAGCGTGGCCGATCACGTATCAGGAGTTGGAGCCTTGGTACAGCAAGGCAGAGCAGCTGTTTGGTGTGCGTGGCCAGGCTGGCCAGGACCCAAGTGAGCCGCCGCGCAGCTCCGCTTATGCCCACGGCCCCATCCCGCATGAGCCGGTTATCGATGCGATCGCAGCCAAGTTGCGCGCCCAGGGCTTGCGCCCATTCCCGATGCCTTGTGCTGTTGATTTCGGGCCACAAGGAACTTGCCAACGCTGTTCCAACTGCGATGCCTTTCCATGCAAGATCAACGCTAAAGGTGATGCGGAGATGAAGCTCATTGAGCCAGCGCGGCGCAGTAGCAATATTGAGCTGATGACCAACGCCCTGGTTGAGAAGTTTGAAACGGACGACACCGGACGCACCGTGGTCGCAGCCGTCGTGAATGTCAATGGCGTACGTCAGCGCATCACCGCCAGTACCTTCGTGCTCAGCGCTGGCGCCATCAACTCAGCTGCCTTGCTGTTGCGCTCCGCAAATGCCCGCAATCCGCGCGGACTGGCGAACAGTTCGGACGTGGTGGGTCGTCACTACATGACCCACAACACCAGTGCCCTGATGGCCGTGCATCCGTTCAAGATCAACAAGACGCAGTTTCCCAAGACCCTAGCCGTGCATGACTACTACTTTGGTGAAGGCGAAGGAGACACGCCGCTGGGCAGCTTGCAGTTGCTGGGCAAAATCAAGGAACCCATGCTGCGGGGTTCCTTGGGTGCCGTGCCGAAGTTCATCCGGTCCGCACTGGCAACGCACAGCGTGGACTGGTACGCGCAGAGTGAAGACCTGCCCCATCCCGACAGCCGCATAACCATCCGCCCCGATGGAGCGATCAACCTGCACTGGCACCGCAGCAACATGCAAACCCACCACCGCTGGGTGGCCAGGTGCAAGTCCATCCTGCGTGGCACCGGTTATCCGATTGTGCTGACGGCCCCCTTTGGTACCGATGTGGTGTCGCACCAGTGCGGCACCATCCGCTTCGGCAATGACCCGGCTGTCTCAGCACTGGACCCGCTTTGCAAGGCATGGGATCACGACAATCTGTTTGTGATGGACTCAAGCTTTTTTCCATCTTCTGCAGCGGTCAATCCCGCGCTGACAGTCGCGGCACAAGGCTTGCGGGTTGGTAACCACATACGAGAAGAGATCATTAGATGACAATCGACAATTTTGACTACATCATTACCGGCGGTGGTTCTGCTGGATGCGTTCTGGCTAACCGCCTAAGCGAGGACCCCTCGGTCAAAGTGCTGCTGCTGGAAGCGGGCGGCGGCGACGGTCACCCGTTCTTTCACTGGCCTGCTGGCTTTGCCAAAATGACCAAAGGCATCGGCTCCTGGGGTTGGGAGACCGTGCCGCAGAAATACCTGAAGAACCGGGTGTTGCGCTTTACCCAAGCCAAGGTGATTGGCGGGGGTTCTTCCATCAATGCCCAGTTGTATACGCGCGGCGTGCCCGCCGACTATGACGAATGGGTCAGCGAAGAAGGTGCCACCGGCTGGGGCTATGAGGAAGTGCTGCCCTACTTCAAACGCTCAGAATATAACCAGCGCTTTGCCAACCGCTACCACGGCTATAGCGGCCCCTTGGGTGTCTCCAATCCCATCAGCCCCCTACCAATTTGCGAGGCCTATTTCCAGGCCGGGCAGGAGATGGGCATTCCCTTCAATCCAGACTTCAACGGCGAACACCAGGCCGGGCTTGGCTATTACCAGCTCACGCAGCTCAATGCACGTCGCTCGTCCACCTCGATTGCATTCCTCAAGCCAGTGCGCCACCGTGCCAATTTGTCCGTCATGCTCAATACCCTGGCGACCAGGGTCGTCATCGAAGGTGGCCGAGCAGTGGGCGTGGAGGTGGTGCAGGGCAGCAACCGTACGCCCGCGTTGCTGCGAGCCGAACGCGAGGTCATTGTGTCGTCCGGCGCCATGGGCTCGCCCAAGCTGCTGATGCAATCCGGTATCGGCCCGGCCGACCACTTGAAGTCAGTTGGTGTTTCCGTCGTTCACGATCTGCCGGGCGTGGGCTCGAATCTGCAGGACCACCTGGACTTGTTTGTGATTGCAGAGTGCACCGGCGACCACACCTACGACAAGTACAACCTGCCCCACCACGCGGCCTGGGCCGGTCTGCAATATCTGTTGCTAAAAAAAGGTCCCGTGGCCTCCAGCCTGTTCGAGACAGGCGGGTTCTGGTATGCCGACCAAGGCGCAGGCGCGCGCTCGCCCGACATCCAGTTTCACCTCGGCCTGGGTTCCGGCATTGAGGCCGGTGTGACCAAAATGCAAAATTCTGGCGTCACCCTCAACACGGCCTACCTGCGCCCGCGCTCGCGTGGCACAGTGCGCTTAGCCAGTGGCGACCCGGCGGCGGCACCGCTGCTGGACCCGAATTACTGGTCGGATTCGCATGACCGCACCATGGCCATCAAGGGCCTGCGACTCGCCCGTGACATCCTGCGCCAACCCGCCTTGCAGCGCTATGTGAAGTCCGAAGTGCTGCCCGGCGCCGGACTGACCAGCGACGAACAGCTGTTCGACTATGCCTGCACGCATGCCAAAACCGACCACCATCCGGTGGGCACCTGCAAGATGGGGCCTGAATCGGACCCTCGCAGCGTGGTGACTCCGGACCTGAAGCTGATCGGTCTAATGGGGCTGCGCGTGGTCGATGCTTCCGTCATGCCCCGCGTACCCTCTTGCAATACCAATGCGCCATCCATCATGGTTGCCGAAAAGGGCGCAGACCACATTCTTGGGAGGCTCTGATTTATGTCAAAGCCAATTGATACCCTCAGTGCAGCGGGAGGGCCCGGCATCCCGCAGGAGATTCTCGACGCGTTAACGGATGTGAAGATGCCACGTTTGAGCCCCAAGCCGCTCAGCAAGGAGTCGACGCATGCGCATGGCTGGAGTATCCCTTTGCGACGCGCAAGCGTTGTCATTGTGGGCAGCGGCGCGGCCGGTTTGCGTGCGGCGGTGGAACTGAAGCGGCGGGATGTGGATGTCACAATAGTCACGCAAAGCGCCTATGGAGGCACCTCTGCCTGCTCCGGCTCGGACAAGCAGACCCTGCACACGGCCAATACCTCTGACCGTGGCGATAATTTCAGAGCGATGGCCGAAGCCATAGGTGCCGGCGGTACCATGGACAAAGACACCGCCTATATCGAGGCAGTGGGTTCCGGTCGCGCTCTTTCCGCGCTGCAGTTCTTGGGCCTTCCTTTGCCTGTGGATAGCTACGGTGGCGTGCTGCGCTACCAGACCGACCACGACGAAGTGGGTCGGGCCACCAGCTGTGGTCCGCGCACTTCTCGCCTGATGGTTAAGGTTCTGGCGCAAGAGGCCATTCACCTGGGTGTCCCCGTCTTCAACCAGACAACAGCGGTGCAGATCCTTGTACAGCAAGACCTCGAGCAGCGGGTCATGGGCGTGATTTGCATAGACCCTCAGTTGCGTGATGAAAGCAATCCGTATGGTTTGGTTGCCCATCTGGGCGATTACCTTGTGTTGGCTGCCGGCGGCCCCGGAGAACTGTACCGTGATAGCGTCTATCCCCGGAACTGCTTCGGTTCGCTGGGCCTTGCGCTGGAAGCAGGTATCGAGGCCGTCAACCTAACCGAAAGCCAGTTTGGCATCGGCACCTCACGCGACGGATTTCCTTGGAATCTGTCGGGCACTTATGCGCAGTGCATGCCCTTTGTCTACTCTGTTGACGATGCTGGGGCTGAACACAACTTCCTAGCCGACTACTATCGCACGACGCAAGAGTTGGTATCCAATACCTTCCGCAAGGGATACCAATGGCCCTTCCATGCGACCCGCATGCTGGACTTTGGCTCCAGCCTGTTTGACCTGGCCGTGTTCCGGGAGATGCAAAGCGGTCGCAAGGTCTACATGGACTTCAACAGAAATCCGGTGTCCGTACCGGGCGACCATGCTTTCGATCTGAGCCGGCTTGATGCGGATGTACACGCCTACCTGGAAAAATCCGGCGCCCTGTTGGACAGGCCCATTGAGCGCCTGAAAAGAATGAACCCCCTGTCCATCGAGCTGTACAAGCAGTACAAGGTCGACATCGAGAAAAATCCCCTGTTGTTCGCCATGAACAACCAGCACATGAATGGCGGGCTGGCTGTCGACATCTGGGGTCAGACGAGCCTGAACGGCTGCTACGCCATTGGCGAAGCGTCTGGAACGCACGGTGTCACGCGACCTGGTGGTGCAGCACTGAATTCTGGACAGGTGTTTGGAACGCGCTGTGCGGAACACATCGCCTCCAGGAAAACGGAGCAACATGGTGCCCCAAGCGCAGAGGCTGCTATTCAGGATGGCGTTCTGCATATCCAGGCCACACTGAGCGAAACCAGCCTCTTCAAACCATCTGTGATTAAACGCGCTGTGCAGGCGCGTATGAGCGATTCTGCTGGCATGATTTGCAGGGCAGACCATATTGCATCGGCCCTGCGTGATGCCCGGCAACTCACACAAGGAATTCGCGAGCAAGGTGTCGCCTTTGATGCCACGACTTTTGGCGTGACCCATGCGCTGCAGTGGCGGCACAACGCGCTGGCATCTGAAGCCATTTTGTCTGCGCTGGACTTCTATGTTGCTAAAGGCGGCGGGAGCCGTGGTGCCAGGGTAATTTGCGACAGCACGGGTGAATGTGTACCCATTACGAGCAAGGGCCCACTAGAAGCGTTCAGATTCCGGATGGAAAGGGCCGTGGACAAGGACGAGCAGATTGTGGTGAAGTGGGATGGTTCAATGATGTCAATCGTCACCCGCAAGCCCAGAGCGCTTCTGCAAACAGAGCGCCCGTTCTTTGAGCGCAATTGGCCCCATTACCTGACAGGTGCCATCTACCGGGAGACCATTTAAATGGAACAGCCTGAGACAAGCGGAGAGCGATATGTCGATTGATGTAGTGAGTTTTGGTGAGGCCATGATGCTGCTCGTTTCCGATCATTCGGGGCCACTGGAGCGTGCCCAGGCGTTTGTCAAACGCACAGCCGGGGCAGAGACCAATGTGACGATTGGACTGGCACGCTTGGGTCTCCAGGTCGGTTGGTGCAGTCGCCTGGGCACCGACTCCATGGGGCGTTATCTGCTTCAATCAATGATTGCCGAGGGTATCGACTGTTCGCATGTGGCGTGCGACGCGACACAACGCACGGGCTTCATGATCAAGGGCCGTGTGGAAGGCGGGGGGGACCCGGAGGTGGAGTACCACCGTAAAGGCTCTGCCGCGAGTCAGTTTCTGCCTGAAGACATTGATATGTCGTGGCTGGTCAGCGCCAGACACTTACACGCCACCGGAATCTTTGCTGCGCTGTCCAGTAACTGTCTTGCGACCTCCATTGCCAGCATGGATGCAATGCGCAAACATGGCAAGACCATTTCGTTTGATCCAAACCTGCGTCCCTCACTCTGGGCCAGCAAGGAAGTCATGCGCGAGACCATTAACAGCCTAGCTTTTCGTGCGGATTGGGTCTTGCCGGGGATTGATGAGGGCAAACTGCTGACCGGCCGGGATTCTCCGGAAGGGATCGCCAAGTTTTACTTGGATGCTGGTGTGTCTATGGTGGTTATCAAGCTGGGTGCCATTGGAGCCTATTGGGCAACAACGCAGCAGTCGGCATATGTTGCGGGCTTTCCTATTGCACAGGTGGTCGACACGGTAGGCGCAGGCGACGGATTTGCCGTCGGCGTGATCAGCGGCATGCTGGAAGGACACTCTGTCCATGACTCGGTAAGGCGCGGGGCTTGGATTGGTGCCCGCGCGGTGCAGGTTCTCGGTGACACCGAGGGCCTACCCACGCGGGATCAACTGACACAAGCGCAGTTGCAAAGTTCGTTGGTGTCTGCCAGCAGGTAGGCATTGTTTCAATTATTCACTTTAAAAGGTTCCAGCTATGGCTATCAAACACATTGTTCTCCTGAAATTCAACGAAGCATGCGACGCCCGCATGGTGGACGTTCTGTCTCAGTCCTTTGGGGCTCTTCCATCCTCCATTCCAGGTATCACCTCTTTCGAGGCGGGTGAGAACATCAGCCCAGAAGGTCTGAATCATGGCTTCACCCACGCCTTTGTCATGACCTTTGTCGATCTGGTTGCGCGGGATGCTTATTTGCCGCATGAAAAGCACCAGGCGTTTGTGGAGCTCCTCAAGCCATGTCTGGCCGATGTGCTGGTCGTTGACTACGCGCTACCAGGAGCGTGATTAATTGGGTGCACATCCCATGACCAAGACTACAGAGGCAACACGCGATCTTGCGATCATTGCCAAGCAAGAAGAACTTCTGCAATTCAATGCCTTTGACAACGCAATGGCCTGGAGGCTGGGGGAGTCCATCAAGGCGCACTGCGAGGCTCGCCAACTGGCGGTCACGATTGAAATTCGCATCTGCCGGTATACGGTGTTTTTCTACGCCATGGCGGGGACCTCAGCGAACAACGCAGATTGGGCCAGGCGCAAGCGCAACACCACTGAATTACAGCAACGCAGCTCCTATGCCGTTGGTCTGGCCTTGCTAGAAGGCCAGACCTTGGAGAGTAAGTCGGGCTTGCCTGCGCGCGACTATGCGCACCATGGGGGCAGCGTTCCAATCCGCGTAAAGGGGGTGGGCTGCATTGGCACGGCAACCATCTCTGGCTTGCCCCAGCGCGATGACCACAACACCGTAATGCAGCTCATGGCTGACTTGATGGGTGTGGATTTGACTGCTTGCAGCCTCAGCTGAAGTGATGACAGATTTCAACTTCACTCAGCCATCCATGGAACAGGGTTTGAGATACACCAAGCGCCAGCGTGACAGCAACATCAGGAGATGAGTTGTCTCGAGTTGGAAGCGTTGTGGCCCGGCGACATTGTCCAGATATGTCATGGTTAGAGGGGTGAAGTCCAGCACAAAAGTGTGGCTTGGAGTGTGACTCAATGGAAGCACCAAATAAAAAACCCTAAGCAAATCAATAATTTAGGGTTTTATCCTGGCGGGGCAGAACATACGCCATCACAAACCACCTAAGTTTTTGATGGGGATACCAAGCTAGCGTTTGGGTTCCAAACCATCACTCTAGCTGTTGAGATAGTCCACATGAAAAGTCAAAAGGGTCGAGCCGATTCGCTTCGCTTTAGTGGGGCAGGCTTGAGAAAAATTGCCAGATTAAATCGGTCGCGTTCACGCGGGTAATGTTGGGACCCATCACCGATTCAGGTAGGCCGGAATCTTGTCCACCAGGCCAGGCATGGCCCTGACCTTTGAGATACCAAATTGTGTAACTGGCACCATCGCGGCATTGGTTGAAACGTTCTATGGTTACCTGGTCATCGTCACGCTCTTGGACCGCTGGTGATTTGCAATTCAAACTTTGAGACCAAGCTTGAATGCCATGTGAAATGGGTGGCACCGTGCTTTTGCCCCAGGGGAGCTGGCGCTCACCGCCCTCTATCGGATTGAGCGGATCGTGTGTCCCGATCAGCATCAAGGTTGGCAAAGCTTTCGTTGGTTGCGCACCTTCACTTGTATTCAACCCCATGACAGTTGCGATTCCGGTAAAAAGGGTGGACATTTCTGCGCCAACCTTGAACGTCATACCAGCACCATTTGAATGTCCGGTGGCGTAGATGCGACTTTTGTCAACGGATGTGCGATAGGCAATATCGTCCACGAGAGCTTTCACAAAGGACAAGTCATTGATCTTCGCCCGCGGCATATTGGGATTGAGTTGGCCACTATTCCAAAGGCGTGGATTCGTGCGAAAGCTGGCTGGCAAACGAGGCAAGGCCGGTAAACCGTCAGGTGCAGCAACTACAAATCCTTCCTTTTCACTGAGGGCTGCCCAACCATTTTTGATGAGGTAGTCTTTTCCATTGCCGCCTGCACCATGAAAAACAACGACCAGCGGTGCACCACCTGAGCGTGCTTGCAGTGGGACATGAAGGTGGTAGGTCCAAGTCTGGCCGTCAGCTTTGATCTCCAAGTCCTGAACGTTAGCGCCCCAGGAGAAACTACTAATCACCCCGAGAGCACAGCTTAAAAAAATAGACTTGAAAATGACTTTCACACTTCAATTATGCGAGCTCAATTTATTTCGGACAAGAAACAACTATCACCTGGAGACCATCTTTACTTCTGATACACGTCTGCTGAGGACAGCTTGTTTTGCCGAAATCTGCAAAATCACGGCTCGGAACCACGTCCGAAAAAGTCATGAGGTTTTGAGACAAACGGGGTTTGAGACGCCTTTACCGGGCCAATGGCGCAGGTCGCAGTCAGGAGCCCAAAGCAAAAAGCCCCGCGTGGTGCGGGGCCTGAGGCTGCCTCAAGGCCTGCTGAGCAGGTTTGAGGTCTTTGTACTGGCGGGGCAGAACATACTTCATCACAAACAGCCTAAGTTTTTGATGGGCGAGCAAATCAAGCTCTTGGGTTCCTGTTTATCATTCTAAATGTTGATACAACTCTTTGTTGCTTGGCTGTTGCCTACATCATTGGAAATTGAAAAGGGAATCATTTCCTTTGTGTCCCAAAAAAAGAAAAAGTCCGGATTTTCCGAGCAAATTGAAGTGTTTATATAAGTGACTTAGAAGATTTTTACTCAAATCAGTTTGGCGATTTTTCCCTAAGTTCGGGTCAATTCAATCAATGAGTGGGGATACAGGTATCCCCACCGTGCCCCATAATAATTTTACTGCCCAGGTGAACCAATTGCCGTTGCAGCAAGTGGTTGGGCGAATGCACCAAGAGCACCCACTACGGCTGCTTTGTAAGTTGGGCTAGATGTGGAGACCCCATCCCAAACGGCCGAGATTGAGTTCGAACCTACAGCGCCACCAAAGGCAGGACCGGCATGAACTCCTGAGACCCATGTGACACCTGATGAGGGCAATGCGTGAGGAAATCCTGTTGCATCAGCACCATAGTTGAAAGAAACAATCGCAGTCCCTGCAGCGTTGTAAACGACTACGGCATCTCCACCACCCAGGCCAGGACCAGCAACATCAGTTGTTGCAATCGGGAAATCAGTTGCCAAGCCCCAAGCACTTCTGAAAGCAGCAGCACCACCAGCCACATTCATAACGATCAGGCGTTGCCCAGCTGCAATAGTGGTGCCGCTTACAAAAGTTGCAATTGCTGAGTCCGTGAAGGAAAACTTGTTATCCCCCCATTTCCAGCCACTGATGTCAACAGATGAAGTGCCGTAGTTGTATAACTCAAAAAAGTCACCCCCTGCAGCATTCGAATTTACTTCGGTGATCAACAGGGTTGGAGTTACGGCTACTGCGGCGGCAGTATCAAAATTCAAGTCGGTGGTAGCAGAAATACCACCAAAGGAATTGCCTGCGGCATCTTTAATGACACCAGTAGCAATTGTCACGTTGTAGCTGACACCCTTTTGCAGATCAGCGCTTGGATTGATATTGGCTGTATTGCCGCTGAATGTGACTTGGGTTGTATCGGCGACCGAAATGGTGCGGGTATCCGCGGCACTGGAAATGACTATGTTGCCCGACCCAGCGACCACATTCTCACTGAAGGTCAAAACCACTCGACTGCTGGTGATCCCCGTTGCATTGTCGACTGGCGATGTACTTACCAGAGTTGGCGCGACGGTGTCAACAACACCCGTGGTTGTAAACCCCATCGCATTTCCACTGACCGCTGGGGCTGCATTGCCTTTGATATCTTTAATCACGCCAGAGGCATAGGTGACGGTATAAGACGTACCTGCAATCAAATCAGCTGTTGGATTGATGGAGACTGTTTTTTCACTGATGCTCACTTGTGTTGAGTCTGTTACTGCAATGGTTCGCGTATCACCAGCGCCGTTACTGACCACGAAGTTGCCCGTGCCGGCTGCTATAGATTGATTGAAAGGGAGGTAAAGGTTACTGCCGATGCCCACAGCCGTCTTTGCTGTTGTAGGGGAGTACACCAGCAATTCGGGACGACCGGCTCCGCCACCAATTTCACTGACGACATAAATGTTGCCAGCGGTATCCATCGTCATGCCTTCATTTTGCGCAGCACTGCCGATAGTAAGCGTGCCCAAAAGATTGCCTGAGCGGTCCATTTTGACGATCTTTCCAGCTGAGGCACTGAGAATCAACATATGACTGTAATCGCCTGCAGTACTTGGCAAGATATTTGAGAGTGAAAAGACATCGTTGATGGCTGATAACCCTGTTTTGGTCGGATCAAACAAATTGACAGAGTTTTCTGTGGTGGCCGAGCCGTTCGATGCCGCACCTGTAGCGAAATCTACAGTCGTTTGAAAAATACCCACTGGGCCTGACTCTTTAACCGCAAGATACCCACCTGTCTTAGGGTCAAAAGAAATCCCTTCTATACCAATGTTGCCGATTGTTGTACCAAGCTTAACGGTACGAACACCTGAAGCACCGAGAGTAGTATTTGGGGTGTAAGTAAACTCGTTGAGTTGTCGGAAGCGTTCTTCAACCAGTACAAATTTGTTATTGCCGATGTAAGCGATGCCTTCAGGATCATAGAAATACGTGCCTTGGCAACATGCGACTTTGGAAGGATCTGCAGCCAAGGTCATGGAGTCAATCAGCACCCCTTTTTTAGTGACCTGAGTCACCGAAGTACCACCATCACCTACAACGAAAAGTGTGTCGGTGTCCTTGTTGTAAGTAACGCCCGATGCTTCCTCTGCCAACAGATTTGTGCCTGTACCGACGGGCAGGCTGTAACGACCTGACAAAGTGTAATTAGACAAATCGACCGAATTGGTCGGCGCAGCAAATGAAAGCGATGGCGATTCAAAGGGCGTTGGCGCATCACTGCCCCCGCCACAAGCTACCAAAACACTAAATATTAAGATCGATGAAAAATGTACGGTACATCTTAAGAATCTATTTTTCATGTAATTGTCCTTGAAAAAGATTCAGGATAATTCTTATTTGTGTCATAACAATGACAACCCATCAACGCAATTCGGAATCGCCCCGGCGCGCTTCACTTCCCGGCACATGGACCATGCGAAGAAATCGTGATCATCACCTTACTTGAAGCCTTGCCCATAACGCGCACCAACCCACCCTCCTGAGAAAAAATGCCAGGCCAACCGGTATGAACCTATATGAAACCACTGCATATAGGCATCAAGGAGCAAATCCATGGCTACTAACAACACCTCATCTTCGAATCCACGGTTTGAAAACATGGGTGACGTGCTGGACGCCCTGTCCAATGGCATCGCCAAAACCGCAGCCAACGAACCCAAGTTCGAGCCCCAACACCTTGCTCCAGAGGTCCCGGCCGAACCTGCACGCGAGCTACTGACCGAAAAAATGCTTGCCGCTCGTTGGGTGTGTTCAGTCGCACGCCTTCAGCGCTGGCGCACCGTCGGCGAGGGCCCGCAGTACTTGAAGATCGTGGGGAAAGTTTTGTACCGGCTCAAAGACATTGAGGCCTATGAAGAAGCCTGTCTGATCCGGAAAGTGCTCTAGGGGCGCACCCAAGGAGGCCCCGAACAGGTTGTAAATTGTTCGAACGACTTGGAATCAGTCCGAAATAGTCTTGGCGGGCCAGAGCACATCAAATCGCAAACTGCCTAAGATCAAATTAGGTTTATTAATCGAGTCTTTGCATTGCTCGGCAATG
>CAIMHL010000413.1 GCA_903840825.1 uncultured beta proteobacterium | reverse complement strand
GCGCCCGTTTTCTTTTTGAAGTGTTAACAGCCGTCAGTGCTGCCATTGGCTCAGACCGAGTAGGTGTGCGCTTGTCGCCACTCAACAGTTACAACAGCATGATCGATAGCGACCCGCTGGGGCTTACCGCATTTTTGGCTGAGCGCTTGAATGACTTCAACCTAGCCTACCTGCACTTGATGCGCGCTGACTTTTTTCAGCAACAAACGGGCGATGTGATGACGGTTGCACGCGCGCATTACAAGGGCGTTCTGATTGGCAACATGGGCTACAGCAGCGAAGAAGCCGCAGCCGCTATTCTTGACAACAAGCTCGACGCCGTGGCTTTTGGCACGGGCTTTTTAGCCAATCCAGATTTACCAGCCCGCGTTCAGGCCGGTGCGGCGCTGAATGTGCCCGATCAAGCCACGTTTTACACCCCAGGCGCCAAAGGCTACACCGACTACCCCACCCTTCAAACCGCGTGATGACGGGCTGATAAGTAATAAATTCATGGGGTTTATTGGGTTTCAAATTAAAGCCAAGTCAAACGGGGCTACCCCATAAACAGACGCACTATGAATGGCGAGAATCACAAAACTGATTCTCGCCATATCAACCTATACGAGCCTTGTAAGGCCATAGTGCGCTTTTTAAATAAACCGCCGGGCTACCCAAAAGCCAAGGCGAATGCGTCCACCAACTACAGGATTTCGAGTGATTAGCCCATCAGACATATTGGAGGCCAAGCTCCTGATCGTTGACGATCAAGCCGCCAACGTGCTGCTGCTTGAAAGGCTACTGCACGGCGCGGGCTACTCCAACATCACCACCACGAAAAACCCAGCGAGGTGTGCGAACTGCACCGCACGAACAACTACGACTTGATCCTTCTCGACCTCAGGATGCCTGGGCTAGACGGATTTCAAGTAATGACTGGTTTGAAAGAGATTGAAACAGAAGGCTATCTTCCTGTCCTCGTCATCACAGCGCAACCCGACAAAAAGCTGCGCGTATTAAAAGCAGGCGCACGGGACTTCATCAGTAAACCATTCGATCTGGCTGAGGTGCTGGCACGGGTTCGAAATCTGCTGGAAGTGCGACTGCTGAATTTTGAAATGAAAAAGCTCAATAAAAAAGTGCTTGCTGAGCAAAAAGTATCAGAGCGACTACTTCACAATGTACTCCTTGAGGCCATTGCCGATCGATTGAAAGGGAGGCCTAAAATAGTAGCAGATAACTCTTCCGAAGTCATTGTTGAAAGTTTTCCGGATGTCACCGTTTTATTCGCCGACATTGTGGGCTTTAAAAAATTTTCTGAGGGTTTCTCTACAGAAATTTTGGTTGAGGTTCTGAATGAAATATTTACCCACTTTGACAGCATTGCAGACCATCGCGGCGTAGAGAAGATCAAGACGATTGGTGACTCCTACATGGCGGCAGCGGGCTTGCCTATACAGGCACCGAATCATGCCGAAAGAGCCGCACACATGGCCCTGGATATGCTGGAGGTGATGGATCGTTTCAATGCGCAAAGTCATTACCAACTGGATATTCGAATTGGTATCAGTACGGGTGCGGCGATAGCAGGTGTCATCGGCAAGCGTAAATTTCTCTATGATCTTTGGGGTGATGTAGTCAATACAGCCAGCCGTATGGAGTCGCACGGCGTGGCAGGGAGAATTCAGATAACAGACGCTACACGCTTATGTTTAGGGGACACGTTTCTTCTTGAAAACCGGGGCTCTATTGCGGTTAAAGGCAAAGGCGAAATGAACACATGGTTCCTTGGACGCCGAAACGACCCGTTGATGGCCCAACAAAGCGCCGTTATTTAGCCTACGTCGCGGCTATTCCTCATTCAATTTGATGAATAAAAGCAGCCGAATTGGGTCTCCATGGGTGCAGGCTGCCATGATCAAGACTATCTTGATTTTTATTTGAAGGACACCCTATGAAATGCCCCTCCTGCCCCACTTTTGATTTGCTTATGACAGAGCGCTCAGGCATTGAGATTGACTACTGCCCGCAGTGCCGTGGCGTTTGGCTGGACCGAGGCGAACTGGACAAAGTCATTGAGCGCAGCACCCGCGAAGCGGCCCAAGCCGCACCCGCACCGCCAGCTCAGCCGATTCAGCAGACTTATGACAACCGCTACGACAACCGCCAAGGCCAGCATGAGAAGCGCTATGAGCAACATTCCGGCTACCGCCAAAAAAAGTCGATCTGGCACGAATTATTTGACTAACGCGCTGTACTGATTGGAACGGTAATCCATAGCCTAGCTACCCCGTTCGGTATGGCGGCTATTCGTCCTTTGCAACCAAGCGACCCAAAGCCTGCAACCCAACGGGTGGCTGGGGGAGCCACGGCAACACATAGGTTTTTTTGGCCAGGCCATTTTCGACCTTCGCCATCTGTTGGGCCTCCCCTGCCAAACGCGCTTGCAAGAGCGGATCTTGGGTGTTGGTGGCCAGCATACTTTTGTTGATCACCCAGGCGAAAGGCTCAATATGCGCCCGGCGCAAGTCGTCTTGCAGCACTTTGGCCTGCAAGACAGGCGTCGCCTCTGCCAGCGTGACCAAAATAATTTGGGTGTAGTTGGGGTCTTGCAAACGCATCAGCGGCGTGACCAAGTGCGCTGAGCCATGGCCTTCTAGCTCGCGCAGCATCTGGCGGTGATACGCGCCCGTGGCATCCATCAGCAGCATGGAGTGCCCTGTAGGCGCGGTATCTAGTACCACATACACACTGCGCGCCTCGCTCACCACGCGTGAAAACGCATGGAAGACGGCCACTTCTTCGGTGCAGGGCGACTTGAGGTCTTCCAGCATCAAGTCGCGTTCTTGCTCGCTCAAACCGGCCCCTTTGCTAGCCATGATTTTGTCGATGTAGCGCTGGGTCTCGACAACCGGGTCAATCCGGTCAACTTTCAGGCCTGCAACCGCTCCCTCTAATGTGCTGGTGAGATGCGCTGCTGGATCGGTGGTGCTCAGATGCACGGTTTTGCCGCGCTGGACCAGCCCCAGCGCAAGCGCTGCGGCCACGGTGGTCTTGCCCACGCCGCCCTTGCCCATCACCATGATCAGGCCGTGACCGGCCAGCGCTAACGCATCAACCAGCACGCTCAAGGCCAGGCATTGCTGCATGGCAGGTGCGCTTGCTGTGGGGGCCATGGCCTGCATGCTAGCGCCCAGCAAAGCGCGCAGGGCCGGCAGCCCCACGGTGTCAAAGGCGCGCAGTGGCACTTGGTCTTGCGGGAGGTCGCGCAGCTTGTCGGGCATCTCGTCCAAGGCTTTTACGCCCAAGGCCTCAAAGGCGTTGGCTACCTCGTCTGTTTTGGTGCTGGCATGGAACACGCCGTTGACGATTAGGCGTTGGTTATGCAGACCCAATTCTTTCAGTTCATCGCAGGTTCGGGCGGCTTCTGCCAGGGCGCTTTTGTCAGGTCGCGTCACCAAAACGACGCAGGTCAACGCGGGGTTGGCCAGGGCGTCGAGTGCCGCCTTGAAGCGTATTTCTTGCATCTTCAGGCCAGAGTGCGGACCCAAACAAGAAGCACCTTGGTCGTTATTGGCCAGAAAACCGCTCCAGGCTTTGGGCAAGCTCAGCAGCCGAAGGGTGTGCCCGGTTGGCGCCGTGTCAAAGATGACGTGGTCATAGGCCAGGTTTTCATCAGCCAGCAAAGATGAGAATTCATCGAACGATGCAATCTCGGTGGTACACGCGCCCGACAATTGCTCACGCACCGTGGAGATTTCTGTCGCGCTGGCATCTCCCGCCATTTGGTCAACGACGCGTTGCCGATAGGCTTCGGCTGCGGCGTCCGGGTCAATGTTCAAGACCGACAAGCCGGGTGCGCCCGGCACGGGGGTGGGGAGGTTGCTCAGTGCGACGCCCAGCATTTCGTCCAGATTGGAGGCCGCATCCGTGCTAACCAGAAGCACCGACTTGCCGCAATCGGCCCAATGAAGTGCCACAGCGGTTGACAAAGACGTTTTGCCCACCCCCCCTTGCCAGTAAAAAAGAGATAGCGGGTGGGATGCTTGAGCAGGTCTAGGGGCTTAAGCATGACTGACACCTGTACTTTTTTAAAAGGACGCGGCGATGCTGGCCATTAAGTCAGCGCTGCAAATAAAGCGCTTCCAAGCGCATCTGGGCTTGGGCATCAATGCCCAAGGCGTCTTTGAGGTAAGCAGGTACGCTGCCAAAATCAGCTTGCACCACCTCAAAAGCAGCTTCCAAAAAATTGACCTGCACGCGCCAAAGCACGTTCAAGACGTCTTGCGGCAAGCCCACCGGGTTGGCTGTGGGCATTTGGTAGAAATCATTGGTGAGCAAATAGTCTTGCATGATGACTGCGCGCGGCACGCCCAAAGCCTCCAGCAACAAGGCTGCGGCAAACCCGGTGCGGTCTTTGCCGGCTGTGCAGTGGAACACCAGCGGCGCATCATCGGCCAGCAGGTGACCAAAAAATGCGGCAAAGCGCGGTGAGTTGTCCAATACGAAGTCGCGGTAGGTTTGCTGCATCAGGCCCACCGCGTTGTGGACGGTAACGGCTTCGCCAGCTTCGATCAGGATTTTCAGGCCCTGCACCACGGTTGGCTCAATCGCCAAAGAGTGAACGACCGCGCCGGGAATCACACAAGCCTGAGCCAGGCGCTCAGTCTTGCCCCGAAAATCAAACACCCGGGCCACGCCCAAGCGGTCGATCAAGGCCAGGTCTTCGGGCGTCAAGTCAGCCAGATGGTCTGACCTGAACAGCTTGCGCCAATGCACAGCGCGCCCGCCGTGCCCGACGTAGCCGCCCAGATCACGAAAATTGGTGGCGCCAGACATCTGAAGAGATCGATTAGGTGTTTGCATAGGCTTCAAATGTTTATTCAAAAAAACAAGTCAAGGGTAGCTTAAGTGCGTGTCAGCTAGCCAACCAGCGGGCCAGCGCCGCATTCACCGCAGGGGCTTGCTCCATCGTGCACATGTGCCCGCACTGCTCGATGATGACGAGTTCTGAGGCGGATGCGCCAGTTTGCAAGGCGGCGTGCATGGCGGCGTGTTGCTCGGGAGGACTCCAGGTGTCTTCGCGCCCGCACAAAATTAGCGTGGGGCAAGTGATGGTGGGCAACAAGGGGGCTGCGTCGGGCCGGGTGAGCAGCGCGTTGATCTGGACCTCAAACTGCTCGGGGCTGCTGCGCTCCAGCATGTCCAGCACCGACTCAAACACCGGCGTGCTGCGGTGCTCAGGGTGCACCATGCCTCGCGCCCACAAACTGGCCATGTTGCGCATGCCTTGGCGGCGCGCTTGCGACAACAAAGCCATGCGTCCTGCTCGCTCACGCTCGCCCACCTCACCGGGGTCCAAAGGGTGGGTGCCGGTGTCCAGCAAGGCCAGCCGCTCAACCCGCGCGGGCGCCAGACGCAGCACTTCGAGCGCCACACGTCCGCCCATCGAGTGGCCCGCCAAGCTAAAGCGCTCGGTGGGCGCTGTGTTTAAGACGTGTTCGGCCATGGCGGTCAACGAATCCAGCATCCCATAGCGCACCACTTCACAGCGCGCCAGGCTTGAGAGAGTCTGCACTTGGGGTTCCCAGACGGCGGCGTCGCACATCAGGCCGGGTAATAGAAGAAGTGTGTTTGACATGGATATATTTATATAAAAATGGCCTATAGACCAATACAGGCTTGCTTAACCAGCTCATTTTTAAATAGCAAACTCAAAACACTTCCGTATCCACTTCACTGTTAGCTTGCGCGTTGTAACGGCTGCCCAGCACGGTATTTTGGTTGATCAGTGCCTCCAGCGCCGCCATGACTTGTGGGGATAAACGCAGGTCAGCAGCGTCCAGATTCTCAGCCAAATGCGACAGACTGGTGGTACCGGGAATGGGAATAATGGTTTTGCTTTTGTTCAGCAACCAAGCCAATGCCAATTGCGAGGGCGTTGCCCCTACCTCTTTGGCTAGCTTTTGAAAAGCGGGCAAGAGCTTCAGGTTGGCGGCATAATTTTCAGGCGCAAAGCGGGGCATGGTGCGGCGAACGTCTTGGGCATCCAGCGCGTTCAGGTCGATCAAGTCGCCGCACAAAAAGCCCCGGCCCACGGGGCTGAAGGCTACAAAGGTCACGCCCAGGTCTTCGCAGGCTTTGAGCACCGCAATCTCAGGGTTACGCGTCCACAGGGAATACTCGGTTTGCAAGGCTGCTATGGGATGAACAGCGTGTGCCTTGCGCAAGGTAGCCGCCGACACCTCAGACAAACCAATGCTACGGATGTGGCCTCTTTGAACCAGATCGCTTAATGCGCCCACACTGTCTTCAATGGGTACAGTTTTGTCCCAGCGGTGCAAATAGTAGAGATCAATGACGTCGGTTTGCAGGCGGCGCAGACTGTCTTCGCAGGTTTTGCGCAGCGTAGCCGGGCGTCCGTCGATGACGCGGACCAACTTGCCGTCGCCCCGGTCAACGCCTTGCATGCCGCATTTGCTGGCCAGGATAAATTTTTGCCGGTGCGGCTTCATGACGCGCCCGACCAACGCCTCATTAGCGCCAAAGCCGTACAAAGAAGCTGTGTCAAACAGGGTCACACCGGCATCGAGCGCCGAGAGCAACACCCGTTCGCCCTGCTCGGGCGACACAGGGGCGCCATACGCATGGCTGAGGTTCATGCAGCCCAAACCGAGGGCTGAAACAGAGAAAGGGCCGAGTTGTCTTGGGTGCATGCGGATTTAAAAAATAGGGGGTTAATTTTTTTGGGCTTTTGCAGCCGCGACGCCCGCACGCAAGCCCAGCAAGTAGCTGTCCACGCCAAAGCCGCAAATCTGGCCCCTGACAATATCGCCAAAGACAGAGACATGGCGAAAAGGCTCGCGGGCATGGATGTTGGACATATGCAACTCCACAATCGGGCAGGTCAAAATAGCCAGCGCGTCACGAATGCCGTAGCTGTAGTGCGTCCAAGCACCGGCGTTGATCAGCACCGCATCCACGCCATCGGCATAGGCTTGGTGAATGCGCTCGCACATCTCGCCTTCATGATTGGTCTGAAAGCATTCCACCTGGGTGCCAAGCTCCTGGCCCAAGGCCAACAACTGGGCGTTGATCTCATCGAGCGTGATCGTGCCGTATTGCTTGGGGTCACGTTTGCCAAACATATTTAGGTTGATGCCGTTGAGCACAAGAATGTTCATAAGGTTCTAAGTTGGTGCCCCAGTAGTCGGGACAAG
>CAIMHL010000412.1 GCA_903840825.1 uncultured beta proteobacterium | reverse complement strand
TGGCTTGGTGGAGATGCAGCTATCTCCGGCGACATGATGCTGTTCCGACACACACAAAACGTAAAGTATTTGGCCTATTGTTTTCAAACGAACAAATTTCAAGAGCAGAAAAGAAAACACATTACCGGCGCAAAGGTTCGCAGAGTATCAAGTGGCGATTTGTCAAAAATAACCGTCCCCATACCCTGCCCAGAAAACCCAAAAAAATCGCTTGAAATCCAAGCCGAAATCGTCCGCATACTGGACGCCTTCACCGAACTGACCGCCGAACTAACCACCGAACTAACCACCCGCAAAAAACAATACAACTACTACCGCGATCAGTTGTTGATTTTTGAAGATGGAGAAGTGGAGTGGAAAACGTTGGGGGAGCTGGCAGAGAATCTTGATTCGATGCGAAAGCCCATCACGAGTGGCTTAAGAGCCCCGGGTGATATTCCGTACTATGGTGCATCAGGCATTGTCGATTACGTTGACGGCTATATATTCGATGGTGATCTCTTACTCGTTTCCGAAGATGGAGCGAACTTGCTGGCGCGAAGCACCCCGATAGCATTTTCTATTCGCGGGAAAAGCTGGGTAAACAACCACGCTCATGTGCTCAAATTCGAGACCTACGCTGAAAGAAGATATGTTGAATTTTATCTAAATGGTATTGATTTAACGCCTTATATCTCAGGAGCAGCACAACCGAAACTGAATCAGAAGAATTTAAATAGCATCAGTATTCCAAATCCTTCCCCCTGAAGAAAAAGAGCGAATCGTCGCCATTTTGGATAAATTCGATGACCTAACCAACTACATCACCGAAGGCTTGCCCCGCGAAATTGAACTGCGCCAAAAGCAATACGAGCATTACCGAAACTTGCTGTTGAGCTTCCCCAAGTCGGAAAATGGAGCGCCACAGCATGGGCAAGACGCTAACCAAAATCGCCCAGCAGCTAAGCAGACCAAGGACAGCTAAAAAATATAACGATGCAAGTTGAAGCAGTAGCTGATGTTCCCAAAGTCCAGCTGCTGCTGGAGAACTAGTTTGATAACGATAGCTTTTGGCAGCAGGTAGAAAACTAATGATTAAATTTGCTGATACGCACACCTATAGGATGCACCATGTCCAAGACTAATCTCACGCTGCGCGATCAAACCAATACGGAATTCTTGCTCTACACCGCACCAAATGGCGCAATAAAAGTGGAGGTGCTGCTGAGTCATGAGAGCATCTGGTTGACTCAGGAGCGCATGGCGGATTTGTTTGGCGTACAGCGCCCAGCCATTACCAAGCACCTGAAAAACATCTTTGAAAGCAGTGAACTAAATGAAGAAGTGGTATGTTCCATTTTGGAACGTACCACAGAGCACGGCGCTGTTGCAGGCCTGACCCAAACCCAAAAAGTAAAGTATTACAACCTGGATGCGGTGATTTCGGTTGGCTATCGGGTGAATTCGGCGCAGGCAACCCAATTTCGCATTTGGGCCACCACCCTGATACGGGACTACATCATCAAGGGCTTTTCTATGGATGATGAACGCCTGAAAAATGGCCATTATTTTGGCAAAGACTATTTCAAAGAGTTACTGGAGCGGGTGCGCTCTATCCGCGCCAGTGAGCGGCGAATCTATCAACAAATTACCGACATTTTTGCTGAGTGCAGTATTGATTACGACCCGAACTCGGAAACTACCCGCTTGTTTTACGCCCATGTGCAGGATAAGTTTCATTTTGCGATTACAGGCCATACGGCGGCAGAAATCATTTCATTAAAGGCGGATGCCAGTAAACCGCTGATGGGCATGAGCACTTATAAAAATGCGCCCATTGGCCGCGTGTTGAAGTCAGACTCAACCGTGGCAAAAAATTATTTGGGCGAGGCGGATATTAAAAAACTTGAACGTGCCGTTTCGGCTTTTTTTGATTATGTCGAGGGCATTATCGAGCGACGTAATACATTCAGCATGACGAGCTTCGCTGAAAGCGTGAATAAGTTTCTTGCTTTTAATGAGTACCAAATTTTGGAAGGCTACGGCGTAGTCACCCGCCAGCAAGCGGATCAGAAAGCTTTTGCTGAGTACGAAAAATTCAACAAACAGCAACGCATCGAATCTGATTTCGACCGTGAAGTGAAAAGACTGCTCAAAACGAAGGACGCCAAAAAATGAGCGACTACAAAACTATCGCCGAATCAAATAGCTTTATTGTTCTCAACAAATACGCCAAGGCGTGGCAGGTCAACGAAAGCTACCAAAGCGAATACGATTTAGAGCGGGAGTTTATTGGGGATTTGCAGAATCAGGGCTACGACTATGCCCCCAGCTTAAACACGCCTGAAAAGCTGCTGGCCAATGTGCGCGAGCAGCTGCAAGCCCTGAACAACATGCAGTTTCTTGAGGGCGAATGGCAGCGATTTGTGGAGACCTGGCTGGACAGGCCCAGCGACAGCATCGTCGATAAAACCCGAAAAATCCATGATGACTATGTTCATGACTTTGTGTTTGACGACGGCCATATCCAGAACATCTACCTGCTGGATAAAAAGAAATTTGCCCGTAATAAAGTGCAAGTGATCAGGCAGTTTGAGCAAACGGGCAGCCATGCCAACCGCTACGACGTGACCATTTTGGTTAATGGTTTGCCACTGGTGCAGGTGGAGCTGAAAAAACGTAGCGTGGCGATTCGCGAAGCGTTCAATCAGGTGCACCGTTACAGCAAGGAGAGCTTTAACAGCGGGCATTCTTTATTCAAATATTTGCAGCTGTTTGTGATTTCCAATGGCACCGACAGCCGATATTTTGCCAACACCACGCAGCGCAACAAAAACAGCTTCGACTTCACCATGAACTGGGCCAAGGCGGATAACAGTCTGATCAAGGACCTGAAAGACTTTACCGCCACCTTCTTCCAGAAAAATACCCTGCTCAATGTGTTGCTGCAGTATTCGGTGTTTGATGTCAACAACACGCTGCTGGTGATGCGCCCCTACCAGATTGCGGCCACTGAGCGTATCTTGTGGAAGATCAACAGCGCCTATCAAGCCAAGAGCTGGAGCCAGCTTGAGGGCGGTGGCTTTATCTGGCACACCACGGGCTCGGGCAAGACGCTGACCAGCTTTAAGGCGGCGCGCTTGGTGACCGAGTTGGCGTTTGTCGATAAGGTGTTCTTCGTGGTGGACCGCAAGGATCTGGACTACCAGACCATGAAGGAATACCAGCGCTTTTCGCCAGATAGCGTGAACGGGTCAGACAGCACCGCAGGCCTCAAGCGCAATCTTGACAAAGACGACAACAAAATCATCGTCACCACCATTCAGAAGCTCAATCACCTGATGAAAAGTGAAATGGACTTGCCCATTTACGGCAAGCAGGTGGTGTTTATTTTTGATGAGTGCCACCGAAGCCAGTTTGGTGAAGCGCAAAAAAACCTAAAGAAAAAGTTCAAGAAGTTCTACCAGTTTGGCTTTACCGGCACGCCGATCTTCCCGCAAAACGCCCTTGGCGCAGAGACGACTGCCAGCGTGTTTGGCCGCGAGCTGCATTCGTACGTGATCACCGATGCGATTCGCGATGAGAAGGTGCTCAAGTTCAAGGTGGACTACAACGATGTACGCCCCCAGTTCAAAGCCCTTGAAGCCGAGCAAGACGAGAAGAAGCTCAGCGCAGCAGAAAGCAAGCAAGCCCTGTTGCACCCCGCGCGTATTGCTGAGATTAGCCAGTACATCCTGAATAATTTCCGGCAAAAAACCCATCGCTTGCAAGTGGGCGGCAAGGGTTTCAATGCCATGTTTGCAGTCAGCAGCGTCGATGCGGCCAAGCTGTATTACGAGTCGTTCAAGGCGCTTCAGCAGAACAGCGACAAGCCTTTGAAAGTGGCCACCATTTTCTCGTTTGCAGCCAACGAAGAGCAGGACTCTATTGGCGACATTCAAGACGAAGGTTTTGATGTGTCAGCGATGAACGTCAGCGCTAAGGAGTTTTTAACTGCAGCGATTGCAGACTACAACGCGCTGTTTAAAACCAACTTCAGCGTGGACAGCAACGGGTTCCAAAACTACTACCGCGATTTAGCGAAGCAGGTCAAAGCGAGAGAAATTGATTTGTTGATTGTGGTCGGCATGTTCCTGACCGGTTTTGATGCCCCCACGCTGAACACCTTGTTTGTGGACAAGAACCTGCGTTATCACGGCTTGATACAGGCGTATTCGCGGACCAACCGCATTTACGATGCCACCAAAACCTTCGGCAACATCGTCACCTTTAGAGATCTAGAGCAAGCCACGATTGACGCCATCACTTTGTTCGGCGACACAAACACCAAGAACGTGGTGCTGGAGAAAAGCTACAAGCAATACATGGAAGGCTTCATCGATGTAGTGAGCGGCGAGGCACGGCGTGGCTTTGTGGAAATTGTGGAGGAGTTGGAGCTGCGATTTCCCGACCCTTCTGCCATTGAAAAAGAGGCTGATAAAAAGGCCTTTGCGAAACTGTTCGGCGAGTATTTGCGCGTTGAGAACGTGCTGCAAAACTACGATGAATTTGCCAGCCTGAAGGCCTTGCAAAGTATCGACGTGAATGACCCAGCTGCGGTTGAGGCATTCAAAGCCCAGCATTATCTGAGTGATGAAAATCTGGCCGCTTTGCAGACCATCACGATACCTGCCGACCGGAAAATACAGGATTACCGTTCAACCTACAACGACGTTCGCGAGTGGTTGCGACGGGAAAAATCGGGCGCTGACAAAGATAAATCGACTATCGATTGGGATGACGTGGTTTTTGAGGTAGACCTGCTCAAGTCACAAGAGATCAACCTGGATTTCATTCTGGAATTGATTTTTGAAAACAGTAAGAAGGTTAAAGACAAAGCCGCATTGGTTGAAGACGTTCGCAGGGTGATTCGCGCGAGTCTTGGCAACCGAGCCAAAGAGGGTTTGCTGATCGATTTTATTAATCAAACCGACCTGGATCAGATTGGCGACAAGGCCAGTGTCATTGACGCCTTCTTCACCTTTGCGCAAGCCGAACAACAGCGAGAGGCACAAGAGCTGATTAGCACCGAGAACTTGAATGCAGAGGCGGCCAAGCGCTATATCGCCAACTCGCTGAAACGGGAATTTGCCAGTGAAAACGGCACTGAGCTCAATGGCGTTCTGCCCAAAATGAGCCCTTTAAATCCGCAGTACCTGACAAAAAAGCAGAGCGTTTTCGAAAAAATAGCCGCTTTTGTTGAGAAGTTTAAAGGCGTGGGTGGGCATGTCTAATAAAGTCTCTCCCGCGTCAAGCAGGCTTAGCAACGGTGGGGCGGTCCGACTAAACTCCAATTCATGCATAACCATTACCACGCCGCCCCTGCCCGCTACGACACCATGCCTTACCGCACCAGTGGTCGCAGTGGCCTCAAATTACCCGCCATTACCTTAGGCCTGTGGCACAACTTTGGCGATGCCACGCCCATGGCGACTCAGCGCGCCATGCTGCGCACTGCGTTTGACCTGGGTATCAATCACTTTGATCTGGCCAACAACTACGGCCCGCCCTATGGCAGCGCCGAGACCAACTTTGGCGAGCACTTGCGCCGCGATTTCAAGCCTTACCGCGACGAACTCATTATTTCCAGCAAAGCCGGCTGGGACATGTGGCCCGGGCCCTACGGCCGCGGGGGTGGCTCACGCAAATACGTGCTGGCCAGCCTGGACCAGAGCCTAAAGCGCATGGGCCTGGACTATGTGGATATTTTCTATTCGCACCGTTTTGACCCAGATACCCCTTTAGAGGAAACCTGCGCAGCCCTGGCGAGTGCGGTACAGCAGGGCAAGGCGCTTTACGTCGGTATCAGCAGTTATTCTGCGGGCAAGACCCGCGAGGTGGCTGCACTGTTGCGAGGCATGGGCGTGGCACCGCTGATCCACCAACCGTCCTACAGCCTACTCAATCGCTGGATTGAGGCAGAGTTGCTGGACACCTTGGAGGACACCGGCATGGGCTGCATCGCATTCAGCGCACTGGCGCAAGGCCTGTTGAGCGACAAGTATTTGGCCGGCATTCCGCAGGATGCACGCATCAACCGTGTGGGTGGCGGCTCGCTCAAGGCCGAACACCTGAGCGACGCCAACCTGGCCCGCGTGCGTGCCCTCAACGGCATCGCGCAATCGCGTGGGCAGAGCCTGGCACAAATGGC
>CAIMHL010000411.1 GCA_903840825.1 uncultured beta proteobacterium | reverse complement strand
TGCCAATCCATATTTGACCGATTACTGGACACAGGTGGTGACTGCAGGCGCTGCGCACCGTGATGGGGCCGACAATCATCAACTCGTTGAGGTGCTCGGCGTTGGGAAACTCAGTGATAGCAGGTGCAGGAACGTAACGCCCCCGAAACACTTCATTCAAATACATCTTGGCCACACGGCGTGCTGTCTTGTCGGTGTTGTGGTCGCGCTCGGTGTCAATCACCAAGCTATTCAACACACCCTTCATTTTGTCCTCGACCTCGTCTAACAACTTCTCCAACTCACCGGGCTCGATGAAATCGGCAATATTGTCATTGGCATTGAAACGCTTTTTAGCAGCGAGCAGACGCTCACGAATTTTGATGGATACGGGGGTGCCTTCATCGGCATCGCTAGGTGTCATAGTGCTTGCGGTTTTCATTAACATCCAAGAATGGTAGCAGCGTTTTAAGAGTGCTGTTTTTTGAACCCAATACCCATAAACATCAACGGCAAGCTATTTAATCAGTAGCGTTTACCATACAAAAACAACATGATGCGCACCAACCCCAACGAGAGCAGGTCCAGAACGCGCTGGCGCAATGGTCGGTGCGTGTAGCCCTCGGGATCAACGCGGACGCCCTCTTTAACCATGGCAGACAAAAGCTGGGACCTCAGCAGCTGCGCAAACACCACGTCGTCCACCACCACATTCGCTTCTCGCGCCAGCAGCAAGCTTAAAGGATCGAGGTTGGAGGAGCCTACGGTGGCCCAGTGGCCATCTATCACGGCCACTTTGGCGTGAAGAAAGCTCACCGCGTACTCATGAATTTCTACCCCGGCGGCCAACAAGGCCCCGTAAACCGGTCGGGTGGCATGAAACTGCAAGAAATATTCATAGCGTCCCTGCAACAAGAGGCGAACCCGCACCCCCCGCTGAGCCGCAGGAATGAGACCTTGTCGTAATTTTCGGCCAGGCAAAAAATACGCATTGGCAATGATGATTTCCGTTTGTGCCTCACCGATGGCCTTGCGGTAGCTTCGCTCAATCCGGGTCCGGTTCAGCAGGTTGTCACGCAACACCAGGTACGCCTTGGCCGAGGCCAAGGGATTATCAGCAGGGTCGCGTACGATTTTGTTGTGATGGCGGGAAGCCAGCGTGACCTGAACCGCCTTTTGAAGTGCCTGCCAAGCTGCCTGAAAATCACTCTCAGTCATGGTGCGTACCGCCTGCAGGCGCCACCAAAATCGGGCGGTGGCCTCGTGCACAGACTGCACCAGCGGCCCGACCACACGCACTGAAAAGTCAAACCGGGGAAACGCCAGTACGCCATGATTGGGATCAAAAAAATCGTCCAGCACGTTAACGCCACCACAATAAGCCACCCGGCCATCCACCACGCAAAGCTTTCGGTGCAGGCGACGCCAGCGGCTGGGGATCAGCAAGCCCCAACGGCCCAAGGGGGAAAAAATCTGCCACTTGACACCGGCCGCATCAAAGCGCCTCGCCCATTCATCGCTAATCTCGGGAGTACCCACCCCGTCCATCACCAAAAAGACCGCCACGCCACGCCCTGCCGCTCGCTCTAGTGCCTGTGCAATAGTGGCTCCCATCCCCTGGGTATTGAAGATGTAGGTCTCAAACCTGACCTCATGCACACTAAGCTCAATATCGTCGATCAGCGCCGTAAAAAACGCCAAACCGCCCTGAAGCAGTTGAACCTGATGGCCTGACCTGAGTTGCGCCATCGTGCAGCTACTGAATGGGGAGTGCGAACTCGGCAATCAGGGGCAAGTGGTCCGACATGCGCCACCAGATGCGGCCACGGGGCACCTGAGTGCCCAAAGGCGTCAAGCCACGTGCATAGACGTAGTCCAACTGCACCAAGGGCAGACGCGAGGGAAAGGTGGCTTGCTGGGCGCCTCCAAAGGCTTTCAGGTTTTCAGCCTCCATCGCATGTTGTACGGAATTGCCCCAATCGTTGAAGTCACCCGCTACCAGCAGAGGGGAACCCCGAGGAATTTCTCGCTCAATGAAGCGCTGTAACTGTGCCACTTGTCGCGTGCGGCTTGGCCGGATCAGCCCCAGATGAACGACCAGAACATGCACCGCCTGCCCATGAACCAGCACTTCAACATGCAAGAGGCCCCGCTGCTCAAAGCGATGGTCTGAAATATCTTCATGCTGATGGGTCACGACCGGCCAACGCGACAACAAGGCGTTGCCATGTTCACCGTGGCGAGTGATGGCATTGGTTTGGTAAATAGCGTCATAGCCTTGTGGGGCTAAAAAGTCGGCTTGGGGCAGTTCTGGCCAATGCGCAAAGTATTTCTCTTCACGGCGGTGCATCTTGCGCACCTCTTGCAGACAAACAATATCCGCATCCAGCTGCTCAACCGCGCGCCCCAGGTTATGAATTTCAAGGCGACGCCCTGGCCCAATGCCTTGCACGCCTTTGTGAATGTTGTAGGTGGCGATGCGGACGATGTTCATCAGCGAATCTGGTGATTGGCAAATCGGGGCAGCATGAGACAAGCCTCGGCATTGGAGGGAGAAAAGCAGGCCTCGGCCGCCTGCATATAGGACAACCACTTGAAGGCGGTATGCTCACTCGGGCTCAAATGCACCACCGTGCCCACAGGCACCCTCAAACCAAACAAATGTTCGGTATTACGCGTCACACCCGGGCCATAGCGGTGACGCCACTGGGGATAAATCTCGTAAATATTCTCCAGCTGCCAATCCAGCAGGCATCCGGCCAACGCAGAGCCAGGTCCGCAGTCAATGCCGGTTTCTTCAAACACCTCGCGCACCGCAGTTTCGAAGTACGACTCGTCCAAGCGGTCTTTGGAACCGGTCACTGATTGCCAAAAGTCATCAGCATCGGCTCTTTTGATCATCAAGACGTCAAGCGACTCGGTGTAAATCACCACCAAAACAGATTGAGGAATTTTGGGGTTCATGGGCGGATTTGCAAACAAAAAAAGGACGCTAAGTTAGCGTCCTTTTATTCTGCCTGATTCTCAACAGGCGATTTGATTAAACCGGCTTCGCCATCTCGGTGGGGCGCAATCTAATGTGCAATTCACGCAATTGCTTCTCTTCAACCGGCGAAGGCGCCTGCGTCAGCAAGCACTGGGCGCGCTGGGTCTTGGGGAAAGCAATGACGTCACGGATCGACTCAGCGCCGGTCATGAGGGTGACGATGCGGTCAAGTCCGAATGCGAGGCCGCCGTGTGGTGGCGCGCCGTATTGCAAGGCATCCAGCAAGAAGCCAAACTTGTCTTGCGCTTCTTCAGGCGTAATTTTCAAGGCATCAAACACTTTTTGCTGCACATCTGCGCGGTGGATACGAACCGAACCGCCGCCCATTTCCCAGCCATTGAGCACCATGTCGTAGCCCTGGGAAATACATTTCTCAGGGGCTGTGACCATCCAGTCCTCGTGGCCTTCTTTAGGCGCTGTGAACGGGTGGTGAACCGCTGTGAAGCGCTGTGCGTCTTCGTCAAACTCAAACATCGGGAAATCAACCACCCACAGGGGACGCCATGATTTTTCAAAGAGGCCATTCTTTTTACCAAACTCGCTGTGACCAACCTTGATGCGAAGTGCGCCAATGGCGTCGTTCACCACTTTGGCCTTGTCTGCACCGAAGAAAATCAAGTCGCCATCTTGGGCGCCGGTGCGGGCCAGCACTTCAGCCAGCGCTTTGTCGTGGATGTTTTTCACAATGGGTGACTGCAAGCCCTCGCGGCCTTTGGCCAGCTCATTGACTTTGATGTAAGCCAAGCCTTTGGCGCCGTAAATTTTTACAAACTCGGTGTAGCCATCCACTTCGCTGCGGCTCAGGCCGCCGACTTCGCGAGCACCACCGGGGATACGCAAACCCACCACACGGCCATCTTTCATGTTGGCAGCGCCGGAGAACACTTTAAAGTCCACATCGGTCATGACGTCGGTCAATTCGGTGAACTCCAACTTGACGCGCAAGTCAGGCTTGTCAGAGCCAAAGCGGTGCGCG
>CAIMHL010000410.1 GCA_903840825.1 uncultured beta proteobacterium | reverse complement strand
TTCATCGTGATCCCCATCTTGGCCCCTGTGGCTGAGAAGATCTTGCCAGGCCTGGTGCCGGGCATGACGCCTGACCAAGCCATGATCTGGTTTGGAGTGATCATCGCCATGAACCTGCAGACCTCTTTCTTGACACCGCCCTTTGGATTTGCCTTGTTTTACCTGCGCAGTGTGGCGGCAAAGTTTGACTACAAGGACCGTGTCACGGGCAAGCTGATCCCCTCTGTCAAAACCAGTGAGATCTACAAGGGCTCCATTGCCTTCATCTGCTTGCAGTTGATCATGGTGGCCGCTGTGGTGGTGTTCCCGGTGCTGGTCACGGGGGGCATGGACAAGGTGGAGTCTCTGAGCTCCGACCAAATCATGCAACAACTAAAAATGCCTGACGCTGTTGAACCAGCGGCAGGCGAGCCAGCCGTTGATGCACTCAATGAACCCAAGGCTGAAGAGCCCGTTGACCCCATGAAAGCCTTGATGGAAGACGCCAAGAAATAAGGCGTGCAAATAGGCCAAGCAAGGCAGCCATGCCTTGCCAACCTAAACAGGGCCTTCGGGCCCTTTTTTTATGCCACCCTCATAAGAAGGCAGACCAAAAAAAACCCGCTTGACGCGGGTTTTTTTATCAGTCAGAAAACTGTCTGATTACAGTTTCTGCGCTTGCATGAAGCCATCAAAACGCGCTTCAGTAAAGCGGAACCACAGGTTCTGGTCTTTACGGAAGGCAGAGTAGTCGTCATACACTTTCTTCCAGTTGGGGTTCTTGGCGCTGATCTCGCCGTACAGAGCCATAGACTCTTTAAACGCCAAATCGAGCACGTCTTTGGGGAAAGGCAAGACCTTGGTCTTGGCACCCACCAACTGCTTCAAGGCCGCTGGGTTACGCGCATCGTATTTGGCTTGCATCTCGGTGTGCGCATAGGCGGCAGCACATTCAACAATGACCTTGTTTTCTGCCGACAGGCCAGCAAAGGCTTTATCGTTGATGAACAAATCGAGCTGAGGACCACCCTCCCACCAACCGGGGTAGTAGTAAAACGGCGCCACTTTGTTGAGGCCCAGTTTTTGGTCGTCATACGGTCCCACCCACTCGGCTGCATCAATCGTGCCTTTTTCGAGTGCGGTGTAGATTTCGCCGCCAGGAATATTTTGCGGTACGCCACCCATACGCTCAAAGACGCGACCAGCAAAGCCGCCGATGCGGAACTTCATGCCCTTGATGTCTTTAACCGATTTGATTTCTTTGCGGTAAAAGCCACCCATCTGAGCACCTGTGTTGCCCATGGGGAAGTTCACGATGTTGTACTTGGCGTAAAACTCACGCATCAGTTTGCCGCCGTTGCCTTGGTACATCCAGGCGGTCATCTGGCGGCTGTTCAGGCCAAAAGGAATCGCGCAACCCAAAGCAAAAGTCTCGTCTTTGCCGTGGAAGTAGTACGGTGCCGTGTGGGCCATTTCAACAGTGCCGTTTTGCACACCGTCCACCACGCCAAAAGCGGGCATCAACTCGCCGCCAGCGTGGGTGGTGATGGTGAATTTGCCACCGGACATTTCGCCCACTTTTTTGGCGAAATCATCTGCGGCACCAAAAATAGTGTCCAGAGCTTTAGGGAAGCTCGAAGCCAGGCGCCAGCGAATGTTGGCGGTCTGTGCATGTACGGCGGGTGCAGCACCTGCGGCCAAAACGCCGGCAATGCCAGCGTTCTTGATAATGGAACGACGATCCATGACATTTACTCCTGAAAAGGGATTTAGCAAGCTCGACATACACAACTGCATGACGATGACCAATTGAAGTCACGCGCTATTGTAGAAACTTGCCACCCTGCCAAATTCAGGGGTTTTCCCTCGTTGTAAAAAATTTCACAACATTCAAGAAAACATGAAAGTACTTACGCGACAGCCTTGAGCACAGGCCGGGCCGAGTTAAGCAAAGCCCCAAACCGTTTGACAACCGCTGCTTCAATACCGGAGGCATCCAAACCCTGCAAGGCCATCAGCACGGCAGGGTCGCCGTGCTCAATAAAGACATCGGGCAGCCCGAGCTGCAGCACAGGTTTAGACAACCCGGCAGCTGCCAGCGCTTCCAGCACTGCGCTGCCTGCGCCGCCCATTACCGCGCCATCTTCAAGGGTGACCAGGCCCTCGTGCTCGGCGGCCACTTGCAGCAGCAAGTCCACATCCAGCGGCTTGGCCCAACGCATATTCACCACCGTGCAGCCCAGCGTCTGCGCCACTTGCAAGGCGGGGTAAAGCAGCGTGCCAAAGGCAAGAATAGCCACGCCCTTGCCCGTTCGCCTGATCTCACCTTTGCCTAGGGGCAGCGCCTCCAGGCCAGGCTGCATCGCCACCCCTGCCCCCGCGCCACGCGGGTAACGCACGGCCACCGGGTGGTCTTGCGCGTAGGCGCTAGAGAGCAGCTGGCGGCACTCGTTTTCATCGGCCGGGCAGGCCACACTCATATTGGGAATGCAGCGCAAGAAGGGAATGTCGTAGGCCCCGGCGTGGGTGGCACCGTCCGCGCCCACCAGCCCGGCGCGGTCCAGCGCAAACACCACGGGCAGGTTTTGAATCGCCACGTCGTGGATCAACTGGTCGTAGGCGCGCTGCAGAAAGGTCGAATAAATCGCCACCACGGGCTTCAAACCTTCGCAGGCCAAGCCGGCGGCAAAGGTCACCGCGTGCTGCTCAGCAATGCCCACATCAAAATACCGCTCAGGGAAACGTTTCTCAAACGCCACCATGCCCGAGCCCTCGCGCATGGCCGGGGTGATGCCCACCAGACGCCCATCGTGCGCCGCCATGTCGCACAGCCAGTCGCCAAAAACATGGGTGAACGTTTGCTTGGTGGGTGTGCTGGATTTTTGCAGCCCAATGGCGGGGTCAAACTTACCCGGGCCGTGGTAGGCCACGGGGTCCGCCTCGGCCAGTTTGTAGCCTTGGCCTTTTTTGGTCACCACATGCAAAAACTGAGGGCCTTTGAGTTGCTTGATGTTCTCTAGCGTCGGGATGAGCGACTCCAGGTCGTGCCCATCAATGGGGCCGATGTAGTTGAAGCCAAATTTCTCAAACAAGGTGGCCGGCACCACCATGCCTTTGGCGTGCTCTTCAATACGCTTGGCCAGCTCAAACAGCGGTGGCGCGCCTTTGAGCACGGTTTTGCCGGCGTTTTTGGCGGCTGCGTAAAACTGGCCGCTCATGAGCTTGGCCAGGTAGCGGTTCAGCGCGCCCACGGGGGGGCTGATGCTCATGTCGTTGTCATTCAAGATGACCAGCAGGTTGCAGTCGGCCACCCCGGCGTTGTTGAGCGCCTCAAACGCCATGCCGGCAGTGAGCGCGCCGTCGCCAATCACCGCAATGGCGTGGCGCTCTTCGCCTTTGATTTTGGCTGCCAGCGCCATGCCCAAAGCGGCTGATATGGAGGTGCTGGAGTGCGCGGTGCCAAAGGCGTCGTAATCACTCTCCGCGCGCTGGGGGAAACCACTCAAGCCGCCCAACTGGCGCAGCGAGTCCATGCGCTCGCGCCGCCCGGTCAAAATTTTGTGTGGGTAGGTTTGGTGGCCCACATCCCATACCACGCGGTCATGCGGAGTGTTGAACACATAGTGCAGCGCCACCGTCAACTCGACCGTGCCCAGGTTAGAACTCAGGTGCCCGCCGGTTTTGGACACACTGCTGAGCACGTAGGCGCGCAGCTCGGTCGCCAACGCGGCCAACTGGGTGCGCTGCAACAGGCGCAGGTCAGCGGGGTCGTTGATGGTGTTGAGTAACGGGGTCGAGTTATTTGACATAAGCTATATTTTTTATAGCTGCTTAAGCACGTTGCAATTGCTTTAGCAGCCTTTTTACCTAAAATTCTTACCGCGTGCCAACTCAGATTCAGCTCGAACGGTTAACCACCATCTTAGCCAAACCAGCCAAAGCCCGGGTTTGCGCTAAGCCACTACCCTCCAAAGCGCCCAGTGCCTGAGCCAGCAACTCTTGGGCGTAAGCCTGCGAGCGCTCCAAGCCAAGAATGGACACATAGGTGGGCTTGTCTTGGTCGGCGTCTTTGCCAGCAGTCTTGCCCAGTGTGGCGGAATCAGCGGTGACATCCAAAATATCATCCACGACCTGAAACGCCAAGCCCACGGCAGCGCCATACACCTCTAAAGCGGCCAAGGCAGCTGGTGTGGGTTGGCCACAGGTGGCCCCCATCATCACGCTGGCTTGGAGCAAAGCCCCGGTTTTGAGGCGGTGCATGTCGCGCAACTGGTGCTCTGAGAGTGCATGCCCCACACTGGCCAGATCTATCGCCTGCCCACCCGCCATGCCGGCGCTGCCTGCAGCGCGGGCCAGTTGGCGGCACAAACTAGCCTGACGGCGCTCAGAAACCACCTCACTGCCAGGCGTCAGCAACTCAAAGGCCAGTGCCTGCAAGGCATCTCCCGCCAGCAAGGCACTGGCCTCGCCAAATTGAACGTGCACGGTCGGTTTACCCCGGCGCAGCACGTCGTTGTCCATGCACGGCATGTCGTCGTGGACCAAAGAATAGGCATGGATCAGCTCGACGGCGCAAGCCGCCCGCAGGGCTGCCTCGGCGGTGGGAACGTCCTCGGAAGGCTCGGCTTGGGTGGCCTCAAAAGCAGCCATCACCAAGAGCGGGCGCAAGCGCTTGCCGCCGTCCAGCACGGCGTAGCGCATCGCTGCCACCAGCGCAGCCGGAGCGCCGTGATCAACGCCTGTCGGCGTTTCGGTGCTGACCCACTGCGAGAGGGCCTGCTCGACACGCAACAAGTGCGCATTGCTCCAGGCATGCAGGTCAAAGGGCAGCGCGCTCACTCGGGGGTCCATGTTTTGAGGGCACCCTGGTCTAGCACCTTGATTTGGTCTTCCACTTTTTCAAGCCGTTCACGGCAAAATTTCAGGAGCTCAGCGCCCCGCTGGTATTGGCTGAGCAACTGCTCCAGCGGCATGTCACCCGCCTCAATCCGCGCGACCAGTTGCTCAAGCTCCAGCAAAGCAGCCTCATAACTGACAGGGGACGTGACAACCGTTTTGGGAGAAGTGGCCATAGGGCGTGAATTCCGTGCATCAAAAGAGGCCTATTTTAGGCGTCAGATAGCAAATTTTGCCCAACCGCTTTCTCAAGAATGGCTTGCAACTCGCCAAACTTGAAGGGCTTGGAGAGGTAATCGTCCATGCCGGCCTCCAGACAAAGCTGGCGATCGCTCTCCATGGCATTGGCAGTCATGGCCACAATGGGGGTGTGCTGGCCGGGTAACTCCAGGGCCCGAATAGCGCGGGTGGCGTCGAGTCCGTCCAACACGGGCATTTGCATGTCCATCAAAATGACATCCCAATGCTGCTTGTCAAACAGGTCCAAAGCCTCCTGGCCGTGGTTGGCGACCACCACGGTGTGGCCAAGTTTCTTCAAAATAACTCTGCACAAAATCTGGTTCACTGGGTTGTCTTCCACCAGCATCACCTGAAAAAAGCTTGGCATTAGCGGCGCCGCCACAGGCAATTGGGCAAGTGCCGGTGCAGGCAACACCTCGGCCGGCTGAACCCCTTGTGGCACGAGCAGTCGGATTTGAACGGTAAAGGTACTGCCTTGGCCGGGCACACTGTCCAGCGAAATTTGCCCGCCCATCAGCGCCGCCAGTTTCAAACTGATGGTTAAACCCAAGCCACTGCCGCCATATTTGCGGGTGGTCCCCGCATCAGCCTGGCTAAAGAGCTCAAACACGGTGCTTTGCTGGTCAGCGGCAATACCAATGCCAGTGTCGGTAACCGCCACCGTCAAATCGAAACCATCGGCGATGACCGGCGCACTTGAGACGTGCACGGTCACGCGGCCCGCGTGGGTAAATTTCAAGGCGTTGTCGCACAGGTTGAAAAGCAACTGGCGCAGCCGGGTGGGGTCGCCCATGACGTGGTCTGGCAGGCCGGGGCTTAAGATCAGCTCGAACGACAGGCCCTTTTTTCTGGCCATGGCTTCTACCGGCCTCAGGCATTGCTGGAGCACATCGGTTAAAGAAAACTCAATGGACTCAATGTCCACGCGTCCAGCCTCGATTTTTGAAATGTCCAAAATATCGTTAATGACGACCATCAAGGCCTCTGCCGAACTTTTGACCAGACTCAGATAATCTTGCTGCGCAGGATCAACGGCCAGCTCAAGGGCCAATTCGGTCATGCCGATAACCC
>CAIMHL010000409.1 GCA_903840825.1 uncultured beta proteobacterium | reverse complement strand
GGCTAATAAATCCGAGGGCTTGCTGGCTGGCGCTCAATTAGTTGAGTTCTTTGAACTTGGCTTGGGGCCTGTACACCCTGTCTCTGCGGCGCATGGGCAAGGTATCCATTCCCTAGTTGAGTTGGCTTTGGAGCCGCTACACCTGCCTGATCCTGATGAGGCAGATGAGGAGCGCGAGCCAGGAATTATCAAGTTGGCCGTCGCTGGACGCCCCAACGTGGGTAAATCCACCTTGATCAACACATGGCTAGGCGAAGAGCGATTGGTCGCATTTGACTTGCCCGGTACCACGCGTGATGCGATTTCAGTTCCTTTTGAGCGAAATGGCCAAAAATTTGAACTCGTTGACACGGCAGGTCTTAGACGCAAAGGCAAGGTATTTGAAGCCATTGAGAAATTTTCTGTCGTCAAAACACTTCAAGCCATCGAGTCATCCAATGTTGTTTTGCTGTTGATCGATGCGACCCAAGGGGTTACGGATCAAGATGCGCACATTGCAGGCTATATTCTTGAAAACGGTCGTGCCGTTGTCTTAGCCGTCAACAAGTGGGACGCTGTCGACGAATACCAACGTGAATTGGTGAAACGTTCCATCGAAACGCGGCTTCCGTTCTTGAAATTTGCGACTATGCACCTGATTTCGGCGACCAAACGTCAGGGATTGGGTCCTTTATGGGCCTCTATTGCTCAGGCCTACAAGGCAGCGAATTGCAAGATGTCTACGCCTATTTTGACGCGACTGTTGCTGGAAGCGGTTCAGTTTCAAAGTCCAAAACGTTCGGGTATGTACCGCCCTAAACTGCGTTATGCCCACCAAGGTGGCATGAATCCGCCCGTGATCATCATTCACGGCAATTCCTTAGAGCATGTCACGGATGCCTACAAGCGATTTCTTGAAGGCCGCTTCAGAAAAGAATTTGATCTTGTTGGAACACCCATGAGAATCGAACTTAAAACGGCGACCAATCCATTCGCTGACAAGGCTGCATCCAAGTACTAGCCCCACAATTTATAGCAGAGACGTCAACTTAAATGTGGGTTTGCCAGCGGTGGCCCCGAGTTGGCGTTTTGCTGTGATATCGTCAAGTCATCATTAACTCTTTGAACACGGAGAATATCGTGAGCAATAAAAGCCAACTACTTCAAGACCCCTTTCTCAACGCTTTACGCCGCGAGCATGTGCCTGTTTCCGTTTACTTGGTCAATGGGATCAAATTGCAGGGTCAAATCGAATCTTTCGATCAATATGTGGTTCTGTTGCGCAATACAGTTACCCAAATGGTTTACAAACACGCCATATCAACGATTGTTCCCGGCCGTGCCGTGAGCTTCTCAACAGGTGAGGGTGACGAACCTGCTGCTCCCTGACACCCCCTTTGCCCCAACGATTCTGGTTGGGGTTGATTTCGGATTACCTAACTTTGACGGGAAACTTGAAGAGTTAGGTTTACTCGCCCAAACGGCGGGGCTCACTCCTGTCTCACGGGTCACATGCAAGCGTCGCGCCCCAGATGCAGCCCTTTTTGTGGGCAGCGGAAAGGCCGATGAAATCAAACTTCTGGCGGCCCAGTTAGGCGCTGTTGAGGTCTTATTTGATCAAAGCTTAAGTCCAGCTCAGCAACGTAACCTTGAGCGGCATCTTGAGCTACCCGTGAACGATCGAACATTGCTTATTCTTGAGATTTTTGGTCAAAGAGCGCGTAGCCACGAAGGAAAACTTCAAGTCGAACTCGCGCGTATGCAGTATCTGAGTACGCGTTTGGTTCGGCGTTGGTCACACTTGGAGCGTCAAAGCGGTGGCATTGGGATGCGCGGTGGACCTGGTGAGCGACAGATTGAGCTTGATCGGCGGATGATTGGCGAGAACATCAAAAAGATCAAAGATCGCCTCACCAAGGTCAAAAAGCAACGCCAAACCCAGAGACGCCAGCGCGAAAGACGGGACGCCTTCAATATTTCCCTAGTCGGCTACACCAATGCAGGAAAGTCGACTCTTTTTAATGCCTTGGTCAAGGCCCGCGTTTATGCCGCAGATCAGTTGTTTGCCACGCTCGACACAACCACCCGGCAGTTGTATTTAGGTGATGCCAATCGATCAGTTTCCCTGTCCGATACCGTGGGTTTTATCCGGGATTTGCCTCATGGCTTGATTGATGCATTCCAGGCTACCTTGCAAGAGGCTGTTGATGCAGATTTGTTGCTGCACATCGTTGATGCCTCCAGTCCAAACTACCCAGATCAAATTGCTGAGGTTCAGCGCGTACTCCGGGAAATTGGAGCGGCAGACATACCTCAGTTGCTTATTTTTAACAAGCTTGATGCCATTGAGCCTGAGAACTTTCCATTGCAACTTGAAGACAGTTTTGATCTTGATGGTGTGCCAACGCCACGAATCTTTTTGAGTGCCATGAGCGGGGAGGGCATTCCAGCCCTGCGTCAGCAATTGGCAGACTTGGCAAGGTCAGTGCCTAAAGTGAACGACTCGGTGGATTATTCCCCTGAGGATCGTGAGGATGCCCTCTGATTGGGCACAATTAGAAAATATAAACTAGAGAAGAATAAATGAAACTTCATTTAAGCACCCATCGCTTGGTTGCATGGTTAGGCAACGTCAGGGGAATGTTCAATTTGAACGATCCCAGGTGGGGCCGTGGTGACGAAAATCCAGGTGAAGGTGACAAACCAAGTCCAGCAGCTTCGGACGCTCCTCCAAAAAATTCAAACGAGCGCCAACCTAAGCGTGCACCCAATCAGGGCCCACCAGATCTTGATGAGCTTTGGAGAGACTTCAACCGCAAGTTGTCAGGCCTGTTCTCTGGCGTCAAAAACGGTGGGCGTGGAAATAATGCAGGGGGAACTGGCGGGGGCGACGGTTCAGGTGGTGGTTTTCAGCCAGACATGAAGAGTGCCGGCATCGGCGTTGGCTTGATCATGGGTGTGGTTATCCTCATTTGGCTAGGAACCGGCTTCTTTATCGTCCAAGAGGGTCAGCAAGCGGTCATTACCCAGTTCGGCAAATACAAATCGTCTGTTGGCGCGGGCTTTAATTGGCGCCTGCCATACCCCATCCAGCGGCATGAGTTGATTTTTGTAACCCAGATCCGTTCTGTGGATGTGGGTCGTGATACCGTGATCAAAGCAACTGGGCTGCGTGAGTCGGCCATGTTGACGGAAGATGAAAACATCGTCGAAATCAAATTTGCGGTTCAATACCGTTTGAGCGATGCACGCGCATTCTTGTTTGAAAGCAAAAACCCAGGTGAAGCCGTTGTACAAGCTGCTGAAACTGCCGTGCGTGAGGTGGTGGGGAAAATGCGCATGGACAGTGCGTTGTCTGAGGAGCGCGATCAAATTGCCCCTCGAGTTCGTGCC
>CAIMHL010000408.1 GCA_903840825.1 uncultured beta proteobacterium | reverse complement strand
CCTTGGCAAGGTCAGGTTTAACCGCTTTGACAGCTTCAACCTTGACCTCAACTTGGGGCGCAGCAGGCTTGGTCTCTTGCGCAAAAATGGATAAAGTGGGTGCAGCCATCACGGCAGCAAACAAAAGAGAGGCAAAAAGCTTCATAGGAATTGGCGTATCTGGTGAGCAAAACAGGGTGATTCTACAATGCTGCTACGGGTTTCTTCCCTTTACTTAATGACTACCATCACAAATCCAACGGCTTCGGCCTCTCTGACCCCCACCGCCACTGTCGATAAAAAGACAGAAGCAACTGTGGCGCTGGGCTGGCTACACACAGCCAGATTCCTCACCACCGCGCCTCAACTGCACTTTTTGCCCGCACTCGATTTACCTGAAATTGCTTTTGTCGGGCGCTCAAACGCGGGCAAATCGACCTGCATCAATACCTTGACGCAGCAAAAGCAGTTGGCTTTTGCCTCCAAAAGGCCTGGCCGCACCCAGCACATCAACTTGTTTGCATTGGGAAAACAAGGCGTGCACGACGCCATCTTGACCGACTTGCCCGGCTACGGCTATGCCGCGGTACCCAAATCTGACAAGATTCGCTGGCAGCAAGTGATGGCCAATTACTTGGTCACGCGCGAAAACCTCAAAGCCATTGTGTTGATGTGCGATCCCCGGCATGGCATGACCGAGCTCGATGAAATTCTTCTGGACATCGTTCGCCCCCGGGTTGAAGAAGGCCTGAAATTTTTGGTCGTCCTGACCAAGGCTGACAAACTCACTCGGGTTGAGCAACTTAAAGCGCTCTCCATCATGAAACTGCAAGCCGGTGGCGGTGAAGTGCGCTTGTTTTCAGCGCCCAAAAGACAAGGCATTGACGAAGTAGCCACCTTGCTTTACCAGTGGGCGCATCCCAAGACATGATCCAGACCTTTTCCCGGTCCTTGCCGCATGGCATCACCCTGAGTTGCAGGGCAGCCGGGGAAATTGGTCGGCCCGTGTTGCTTTTTCTGCACGGCTTCCCGGAAGCGGCCTTTGTCTGGGACTTCATGCTGGCCAATTTTTTTCGCCCTGAGCATGGCGGCTACCGCTGTATTGCCCCCAACCTGCGCGGGTTTGAGCACTCAAGTGCACCAACCGAGGTCAGTGCCTACCGGCCCAAGCATTTGGTGCAGGACATTGCCGCCCTGATTGACCTGGAAACCAAGGGTAACCAGGGTCAACTCGCCGCTTTGATCGCTCACGACTGGGGTGGAGCTGTTGCCTGGAATCTGGCCAATCAGATGCCCCATCTGATGCGGCAATTGGTGGTGATCAACTCGCCGCATCCCGGCACGTTTTTGCGTGAGCTCAAAAACAACCCGGAACAACAAGCTGCCAGCGCCTACATGAATTTCCTCATCCGCCCGGATGCCGAAAAACGTTTGGCACAAGATGACTACCGCAAGCTCTGGGACTTTTTGACCCACACCAAAAATGGGCATCAAGTGCCCGCTTGGTTGACCGAGGAGGTCAAATCTCAGTACCTGGAAGTTTGGGCGGCTGGTTTGACGGGGGGATGCAACCTGTACCGCGCCTCGCCCCTGCGCCCGCCTCGGGCTGAGGACCCTGCGGCAGCAGCAATTGATCTCCCACTCAATCTGTTGACGGTGACGCCGCCCACTCTGGTCATTTGGGCCATGGATGACCTGGCCCTTCCCCCCGCCCTGATTGATGGACTGGGTGACTATGTGGCGCAATTAACCATTCAGACCCGCAATGGGGCTTCTCACTGGATTGTTCATGAGCAACCGGACTGGGTGGCGCAGACCATTTCGAACTTCTTGAATCGCGACCTTTAATTGCTATTTAAATAATAGCTGGTTAAGCACGTATTTAAAGGTTCAAGGCACGAAAAACTTTAAATTCAATAAATAGGCGGCACACCAACCGGCTGGTCTTTGAACCGCTTGTGGACCCAATAGTATTGATTGGGCATGGTGTCAATATAGGCCTGAAGCCGCTGGTTCATGAGCGCTGTGTCAGCGGTCAAATCTTCAGAGGGGAAATCTTTCCATGCGGGCATGATTTCCACCTCGTAGCCTTGCGGCGTCATACGGGTCACCACGGGCACCACCTTGGCGCGGCCCAGTTTGGCAAACCTTGAAAGCGAGGGCACCGTGGCCGCAGGCACGCCGTAAAACGGCACGAAAACCGATTCTTTAACATCAAAATTCATATCTGGCAACAGGTACAAGGGCGCGCCAGCTCTCAAAGCAGAGGCAATGGTTTTAAAGCCATCGAGCCGACCAAACAGCTGTGTGCGGCCAAAGCGCTGGCGACCCTTCAAAATCCAGTCATTGATGACTTTGTTCGACTGATGGGTATAAAGCGTG
>CAIMHL010000407.1 GCA_903840825.1 uncultured beta proteobacterium | reverse complement strand
TGGATCAATGACCAATACAAACGCTACTTGCCCGCTCTGGGTTTTGAGCGGGTAGAAGATTTTGTCGGGCACCCGGTGGACAGCGTGGTGCAAAACACCCAGATGCACAAGGTGCTGGAGACCGGCAACCCGATTCTGATTGACTTGCTCACCAACAGAGCGGGCACTTTTGTGGTTACCCGCATTCCCCTGCGCGACAGTCAGGGCGAGGTGATTGGGGCCTTGGGCATTGTTTTGTTTGACCACGCCGAGACCAACCTGCAGCCCTTGGTGGGCAAGTTTGCCTTGTTGCAACGCGACCTTGACGACGCCCGACGCGAGTTGGCCAGTCAGCGCATCAGCCTGCGTCAAACCCAGCGGGGAGGGCAGGGCAGTGGCTTGCGACAATCCCGCTACACCTTTGCCAGCTTTGTCGGGGCCAGTCCGGCGGCCGTGGAGGTCAAGCGCCAAGCCCGTCGGGCAGCCCAATCATTCAGCCCGGTTTTGTTGCTGGGGGAAACGGGTACCGGCAAGGAGTTGCTGGCCCACGCCATCCATGCCGCTTCAAACCGGTCCGATCAGGCTTTTGTCAGCATCAACATAGCCGCCGTGCCCGACACCCTGCTGGAGGCTGAATTTTTTGGTGTGGCACCGGGTGCTTTCACGGGCGCAGGCCCGAAAGGGCGCGAGGGCAAGTTCAGGTTGGCGCACGGCGGCACCCTTTTTCTTGATGAAATTGGCGACATGCCTCTGAGCTTGCAAGCCAAACTGCTGCGCGCCTTGCAAGAGGGCGAGATTGAGCCGCTGGGCTCCAACCAACTGCTGCCCTTCGATGCGCGGGTGATTGCCGCCACCTCGCGCGACCTGGGCCAGTTGGTGAGAGAAGGAAATTTCCGGGAAGACTTGTTTTACCGTTTGAACGTGCTGCCCATTCGGGTGCCGCCGCTGCGCGACCGGCCTCAGGACATTCCCGCCCTGGTCGAGGTGCTGGGTGACGACATGGCTGTTCGCAGCGGGGGCCAAGCGCCTGAACTTAGTGCACAGGCTTTTGCCCTGCTGGCCGCCCAGGTCTGGCGCGGCAACATCCGTGAACTGCGCAATGTGCTGGAGCAAGCCATGATGCGCAGCGACACCTACCAGCTGGGGTCAGCCCACCTGGAAGCTGTTTTTCAGGAGTCTGGCGTGGCGACCCGGGCACCCGTGCTTCAGGCCAGCGCCTTGGCCGCTTCTCCGGTGCCTGTTCCCCCCAGCGTGTCAGCGCTGCTTCGGCCATGGTCCGAGCAAGTGGATGAACTTGAAGGCCAGGCCATTGCCGCCGCCCTGCAAGCCGCCAAAGGCAATAAAGCGGCAGCGGCCAAAATGCTCGGCATTTCGCGCGCCACTTTGTACGCGCGCTTGGTTTAATGTGTATTTATTAAATACAGTATGTACAAAATTTAGGCGGTAAAAGTGCCTGAAATTTATACAACTTGTAATAGAAAATATTTTCATCAATAAAATCAGTAACTTGCAGATTGGCATGCTTGCTGCATTGATCCAGTCACCCAATTCAATAACAGGAGTCATCCATGCACCGTCGTACCTTGTTTTCACGCACCGCCATTGGTTTTGCCGTTCTGGCCAGCACCCTGTCCTCAGGTTTTGCGCTTGCCCAAAGCAAAGAAATCAAAATTGCCCACATCTACAGCAAGACTGGCCCGCTGGAGGCCTACGGCAAGCAAACCGCCACCGGTTTTATGATGGGGCTGGACTACGCCACTGGCGGCACCATGTTGGTGGCGGGCAAAAAACTGGTTGTGATTGAGAAAGACGACCAAGGCAAGCCCGATCTGGGCAAGAGCTTGCTGGCCGCCGCTTACGGCGATGACAAGGTAGACCTGGCTGTGGGCCCCACGGCCTCACCCGTGGCGCTGGCCATGTTGCCTGTGGCTGAAGAATACAAAAAGATTTTGCTGGTGGAGCCCGCGGTGGCGGACTCCATCACTGGCGAGAAGTGGAACAAATACATCTTCCGCACCGGGCGCAACAGCTCGCAAGACGCCATCTCCAACGCCGTGGCGATGGACAAAGCCGGCATCACCATCGCCACACTGGCGCAAGATTCAGCATTTGGCCGCGACGGCGTGAAAGCGTTCAAAGAGTCGATCAAAAAAGCCAAGCTGGTGCATGAGGAGTTTTTGCCCCCCGCCACCACCGATTTCACGGCCGGGGCCCAGCGCTTGATCGACAAACTCAAAGACCAACCCGGTCGAAAAGTCATCTTCATCATTTGGGCCGGTGGTAACCCGTTCAAGATTGCGGACATGGACTTGAAGCGCTACGGCATTGAGATTGCCACTGGCGGTAATATTTTGCCCGCCATGGTGGCCTACAAGCAGTTCCCCGGCATGGAAGGCGCAGCCTATCACTATTTTGGCATGCCCAAAAACCCAATCAACGATGCGATGGTGGCCCAGCACTACCAGCAGTTCAAAACACCGCCTGATTTCTTCACGGCAGGCGGTTTCTCGGCGGCGATGGCGGTGGTCACGGCGCTCAAAAAATCCAATGGCGATGCCAGCGCGAACACGCTAATCAAAACCATGGAAGGCATGAGCTTTGATACGCCCAAGGGCAAGATGACCTTCCGCAAGGAAGACCACCAGGCTATGCAGAGCATGTTCCATTTCAAGATCAAGATCGACCCAGCGTTTGCCTGGGGCGTGCCTGAACTTGTGCGCGAGATCAAGGCCGAAGAAATGCAAATTCCGATTCGCAACAAGCGCTGATCGGATCACCATGCTGGAGACGAAAGGGCTCACGGTCCGCTTCGGCGGACACGTGGCGGTGAATGCTGTCAGCTGCGCTTTCAAGCCCGGCACGCTGACCGCCATTGTGGGCCCCAACGGGGCGGGCAAAACGACCTATTTCAACCTGATCTCAGGGCAAATCAAGGCCAACAGCGGCGAGGTTTTCCTCAACGGCGCCAGTCTGGCGGGCTTGAGCCCATCGGCCCGAACCCGGGCCGGTTTGGGCCGGGCCTTTCAGTTGACCAACTTGTTTCCTAACTTGACGGTGCTGGAAAACGTGCGTTTGGCAGTGCAGGCGGCGCGTTCGGGTGCGCACCTGCGCGGCTTGAATCTGTGGAGCATCTGGAGCGACCACAAGGCGCTGACCCAGTTGGCCGAAGAAGTGCTGGCGGCGGTGGCCATGAACGACAAGCAAAACCTGCTGGTGGCCAGTTTGCCGCACGGCGACCAGCGAAAACTAGAAGTCGCCTTGCTGATGGCGCTGGAGCCCGATGTGTTCATGTTTGACGAGCCCACCGCCGGCATGAGCGCCGACGAAGCCCCTGTAATTCTTGATTTGATCCGCAAACTCAAGGACGACAAAAGAAAAACCATCCTCTTGGTGGAGCACAAAATGGACGTGGTGCGCGAGCTGGCTGACCGCATCATCGTGCTGCACAACGGCTGCCTGGTGGCCGATGGCGAACCCGCCACCGTGATCGCCTTGCCGATTGTGCAAGAGGCCTACCTGGGCGTTGCGCCTGTGGATGCAAAGGATGCCGCATGAGCGATGTTTTATTAAAACTCGAAGGCGTCCACACCCACATTGGCGCGTACCACATCCTGCACGGGGTGGACTTGGTGGTGCCCCGCGGGCAACTCACCCTGCTCTTGGGGCGCAACGGCGCTGGCAAAACCACCACCCTGCGCACCATCATGGGTTTGTGGCATGCCAGTCAGGGCAGTCTGCACTTCGGTGCCCGAGACATCACCGCGCTCAACACGCCGGACATTGCCGGCCTCAATATTGCCTACGTGCCCGAGAACATGGGTATTTTTTCCGACCTCACGGTCAAAGAAAACATGCTGCTGGCGGCCCGATCCGCGCAGCGCGCCAGCCAGATGGATGAGACGCGCCTGCAGTGGATTTTTTCTCTTTTCCCCGCCGTTGAAAAGTTCTGGAACCACCCGGCGGGCAAGCTCTCGGGCGGGCAAAAGCAGATGCTGGCGGTGGCGCGTGCCATTGTGGAGCCGCGAGAGCTGCT
>CAIMHL010000406.1 GCA_903840825.1 uncultured beta proteobacterium | reverse complement strand
GGGTCCGGTGGTGAAACTGGTTCCAATGAAATCTTTAAGATCCAGGCCTGGGTTGGTCCACTCCTTACCTGCGCCGGCCATATACCCGGTCAGATTAAGAACCTTGCCGTAGCGGTAGTGTGTACCAATCAAATCAGAGTCAGTGATCCAGCCGTCATAGATGGACTTGCCAGATTGCATGGATGTCTGCAGTTTTTCTACTACATCACCCTCGCCAATCAAGTCATGCTTTACCTTGATGCCAGTAATTTCTTCAAACGCCTTGGCCAGAGTTTTTGACTCGTACTCGTGCGTGGTGATGGTCTCAGACACCACTGAAATTTCTTTCACGCCTTTGCCTTGCAATTTTTTGGCGGCATCAATGAACCACTTCATTTCAGCCGCTTGCTGGGCTTTACTCAAGGTCGATGGTTGAAACTCGCTATCGATCCATTTTTTGGCAGCAGCCTCATCGGCCCAAGCCTGACTGGTCAACACGCAAGCAAGAGCTGCTGTCAATGCGCAATACCGGAACTTCATAATCTAACTCCTCGTTTGTATGACCCCTGTTTCAAAGGCTGCTTCGGCTCCAGGGGACGACTAGCCGATCCTTGAAAAATAGGTACCTACCCTTTGCGCATGATCATCACCAGCAAAGCCATGGATACCCCAAAACTAATCCAGATGGAAGGCTCGGATTGCAGTGCAAACCACTCAACCAATTTGCCGCTCACGCCCACAAAAGTGAGATTCACGTAAGCAGCGGCCAGCAGACCAATAAAAAGTCGGTCGCCCCGGGTTGTCTCCAGAGGCAGGAACCCCTTGCGCATCAAGGTAGGAGACTTGATCTCCCAAACAGTCATGCCCAACAACATCAGCAAGATGCATGAAAAAAACACGGCAACAGGTGTGGTCCAAGCCATCCATTCAAACATTCAAAGCTCCTTCAAACACGTCCCATCGCGAAACCCTTCGCGATGTAATTACGGACAAACCAGATCACAATCGCGCCCGGCACAATAGTCAACACGCCAGCAGCTGCCAATGTTGCCCAATCCATCCCCGAGGCCGAAATAGTTCGGGTCATGGTGGCCGCAATCGGCTTGGCGTTGACGCTGGTTAAGGTGCGTGCCAGCAGCAACTCAACCCAGCTAAACATGAAGCAGAAGAACGCTGCGACACCAATACCGGCCTTGATCAGGGGCAAGAAAATTTGCACAAAAAACCGGGGGAATGAATACCCATCGATGTAGGCCGTCTCATCAATTTCACGAGGAATACCACTCATGAACCCCTCCAAAATCCAGACAGCCAACGGCACGTTGAACAACAAATGCACCAGCGCCACTGCCATGTGGGTATCCATCAGCCCGACTGACGAGTAGAGCTGAAAGAACGGCAGCAAAAACACGGCTGGCGGCGTCATACGGTTCGTCAGAAGCCAGAAAAAGACATGCTTGTCGCCCAAAAAACTGTAGCGCGAAAACGCATAGGCAGCAGGCAGGGCCACCGTCAGTGAAATCACAGTATTGATCGCCACATAAATCAGACTATTGATATAACCCGAATACCATGCGGGGTCGGTCAAAATTGTTTGGTAGTTGGCCCAGGTGAAGTCTTGCGGAAACAGCGAAAAGCCCGCCACAATTTCGTTGTTGGTCTTGAACGACATGTTGACCATCCAGTAGATGGGCAACAAGGCGAAGACGATGTAGGCCAGCAAAAAGAGCGTGCGCTTTTGAAACCTAGGCTTATTCATGACCACCCTCCTTTTCCTGGGTGCCTACACGCTGCATCCAGTTATATAAAACAAAACAAAACAGCAAGATGATCAGAAAGTAGATCAACGAGAACGCCGCAGCTGGCCCAAGGTCAAACTGGCCCACTGCTTTTTGCGTCAAAAACTGAGACAAAAAGGTGGTCGAATTGCCCGGCCCACCGCCCGTCAACACAAAGGGTTCGGTGTAAATCATGAAACTGTCCATGAACCGCAACAGCACCGCAAT
>CAIMHL010000405.1 GCA_903840825.1 uncultured beta proteobacterium | reverse complement strand
TTGCGGCATATCAAGCAGCACAAACCGAAAGGGCAACAGCATGACAACCTTCACCACCACTATCACCTCGATGTACACCTTGAACACCCCCTCACCAGACTATGTGGTCAACGCAATCTGGCAAGTCACCGGGGTAGACGGCAGCAACACCGCCAGCATCGGCGGCAACACCACCTTTAACTCTGCCGACCAGACAGGCCCAGTGACTCCCTACGCAAGCCTGACTCAAGCACAGGTCATCGGCTGGATTCCTGAGTCGGCCATTGCCAGCGCACAAGCCTGTGTGCAGGGCCAGATAGACAGCATGATTACCCCACCCGTTAGCCCCGCCAATACAGCCCTGCCTTGGAGCGCAGCATGAACCTAGACCTTGACGTAAACGAAATCAACTTCATCCTCCAGACGCTTGGGCAACTGCCATCGTCCAGCGGCGTGTGGCCTCTGATTGTCAAAGTCAAAGAGCAAGCCGAAGCGCAAATTCCGAAAGCTAAAGATGAACCTTGAAGCACAATTCAGCAGTCACGAAGCCGTCTGCGCTGAACGATACGCGCAGATCAACGCACGATTAAAGCGGCTTGAGGGTGTCATTATGAAGACCGCCGGGGTGCTTATCGTCAGTATGTCAGCTATTGTGTATGCGTCACTCACATTTCGGTAATCATGGAATTCTTGGAAGCACTGGCAAAGGGTTGGCCGATGCTTTTGGCGCTGATAACGCTGATCATCGTGCTTGCGAAGATGGATATCAAGATTGCAGTTTTAGAGGAAAAAGTTAAATCACTCTTTGAGATATTTAACAGGAAAGACAAATGATTGACCTTACCAAAGCCATCGGAGCCGTTGCAGCCAGCATTGCAGCCATTGGCGGCGGCTACACCTTGGCAGACAAGTTTGGTTGGTTTGACAGAGCCATATTGGAGTGGTCACCAGAGCATTTTAAAATCGTGGCAGATGCTGGACAACCTATCAATGTCACTGTTGCTCGAATCAAAAAGCGTGATGACTGCTCAGTCGAGAGTTTTACGCCAAGCATCCGGGATGCGTCTGGAATGGTGCATGAGGCAACGACCACCGCAAGCAAGTTCAGCGGCCCTGCTGGGCCACAGATTGACACGTTTTCTTACCAGTTGACGATGGTGCAAAAAGAAAAGATTGCACCCGGCACAGCCACATTGCTGGCAACTATTAAATACAAATGCCCAGAGGGTGAGCGTGTCGTTCAATATCCTCGTCATGCTAATTTAAGTTTTGACCTTAAAGGCTAACTATGCTAACCCTACTCTCAACCTTGATCAGCTTTCTGGCCGGTGGCCTACCCAAGCTGCTTGGCTTTTTCCAAGACCGGGCCGACAAGAAGCATGAGATGGCAATGGCCCAGTTGCAGATTGAACGTGAACTGGAGTTACGCAAGGCTGGCTTTGAAGCTCAACAGCGGGTGGAGGAGATCAAGGTAGAGGGTCAGGCTATCGAAGCAGAGGCATCAGAACGCGCCGCACTGTACGCACACGACATAGCCATAGGTCAGGGCGCAAGCCAGTGGATGATCAACCTGCGCTCCGGTGTCAGGCCCATACTGACCTACGGATTTTTCCTGCTGTTTGCCTTTGTCGAGATTGGCGGCTTTGTCTACGCTTGGCATCGGGACATTGCATTTGACGTTTTGATTGCCAAGCTGTGGGACGCCGACACCCAGATCATCTTTGCGTCAATCATCAGCTTCCATTTTGGCGGACGTGCGTTTAAAGGTGGTAAAGATTGAAAGTCTCAGATCGCTGCAAAGAGATGATTAAACACCACGAGGGTGTGCGATTTAAGCCTTACCGTTGCCCAGCAAAACTTTGGACTGTTGGCGTTGGAAGGGTTTTATATGCAATTCAAGGTCGTTTACCACTGGATCAGAGAGACGCTTACCCGTTGGAGCCGAATGACAACCGTACTTTTTCAGAAAACGAAGTAAATGGACTCCTTAGTGCTGATCTCCAGCGATTTGAAACTGGGGTCGCCAGACTTTTTCCTATGGTGCTTACCACAGGTCAAAACGATGCTCTTGTCAGCTTTGCTTTTAATCTGGGTCTGGGGGGCGTACAGCGAAGCACCCTCCGTCAGAAGGTTCTTCGGGGCGAGACGCAAGAAGCTGCCGACGAGTTCTTGAAGTTTACGAGGGGCGGGGGTAAAATCTTGCCGGGGTTGGTCAAGCGTAGAAACGATGAACGAGCTTTGTTCCTTTCCTAGGATGAAAAATGAAAGCACAGAACTTATCCAAAACGCTGCCCAAGAAATCCAAGACCGCTTCGTATAAAGAGGGCGGCACGGTCAACGCTGCGGGCAACTACACCAAGCCCGAGATGCGCAAGCGCATCGTGAGCCAGGTCAAGGCCGCTGCCACGCAGGGCACGG
>CAIMHL010000404.1 GCA_903840825.1 uncultured beta proteobacterium | reverse complement strand
TAGTACAGCGCTCAGGCGGCTAAAAAATTTCAAGTTCATGGTTTCACTTCTTCAATCACCTCGTAGCGATTGTTTCCATCGGCTTCATCGGGTGGATAGCCATCAAAAATGGCACTTTGACGGCTCTGCAAATAGGAGTCGCGGGTAAAGGTGTAACGGTCCAGCGCCATTTGGTCCAGCATGTTGGTCACCTTGAGGAGCCCTGCACGCTTGTCAACCAGCTTCACGGTGGTCACCGCGTTGCGCGTAGGCACATGCTGCAGCCCACCGGCGAAATCAGCTTGGGCGTCTACAACACGCGCTATCCCATCCCGAACAGTGGATGGCCCCAACAAGGGAAGCACCAGGTAGGGACCTGAACCGACTCCCCAAAAACCCAGGGTGTGCCCAAAGTCTTTGGGGTGTTTTTCGATCCGCATTTCAGTGGCCACATCGAGCACGCCACCCAGTCCAATAAAGGTGTTGATGCCAAACCGGAAAAAACTCTCGCTAGCTGCTACGCCCTTGAACTGCAAGGTGTTGTTGACTGTGGACCAGGCATCTTCGATATTCTCGAAGAAATTACTGACCCCTTTGCGCACAAGCACTGGCGCTACCTCAACATAGGCGTTGGCCACCGGCTTCAGCACAGCACGGTCCACCGCATCATTGAACTTGAAAACACCCCGGTTGAAAGGCTCCAACGGGTCACGCGGATTGGCTCCCGGGCCGCTAGCGCAGCCCGCGCCCAAAGCGGCGATGACCAACAGGCCAGCCCACTTGGAAGCGCGTTTTAAATTTTTATTGATTGAATTCATCCCTGACTCACTTTATTATTTTGTCTTGCTGGCATCAGCGCCGCTGTCGGCGGCTTTGCTGAATAAAAACTGGCTGATCAAACTCTCCAACACCAAGGCAGACTGGGTACTGGAAATCGTGTCGCCCGCAGCCAGCACCTTGTCGTCAGCGCCGGGCTCCATGCCCAGGTACTGCTCGCCCAGCAAGCCGCTGGTCAAAATTTTCAAAGAACTGTCTTTGGGAAATGCGTAGCGGCTCTCCAAGGCCAGCGTCACGCGGGCCTGAAAGGTTTTGTCATCAAACACCATTTTCTCAACCCGGCCCACCACCACACCGGCGCTGCGCACGGCCGCTTTGGGCTTGAGGCCACCCACGTTGTCAAACTTGGCGGTGACCTGGTAAGTTTTCTGAAAACTCAGGCTTAAGAGATTAGCCGACTGCAGGGCCAAAAACAAAATAGCCACAGCACCAATCAGCACAAAGAGGCCAACCCACACATCATTTTTCGAGCGTTGCATCAAACTTCCTTTAAACAGTTGGGGACGGAGCTAGCGCACGTTGCGCAGCTGCAAACTTTCCCACAAACAGCTTTTTTATCAAATAGTAAACATCAGGGCGGTCAGGATGAAATCCAGACCTAAAACCGACAGGGAGGCGACCACCACGGTTCGCGTGGTCGCACTGGCCACGCCTTCAGGGGTGGGTTGGGCTTCAAAACCTTGCAGCAAAGCAATAAAAGTCACGGTAAAACCAAACACAACGCTTTTAATGACGCCGTTGCCCACGTCTTTCCAGACATCCACTCCACCCTGAATCTGACTCCAAAATGAGCCGGCGTCTACCCCAATCATCAATACGCCCACCACCCAACCGCCAATAATGCCCATGGCGCTGAACACAGCGGCGAGCAAGGGCATGGTGATGACGCCCGCCCAAAAACGAGGCGCCAAAATGCGCTGAACGGGGTCAACCGCCATCATTTCCATGACGCTGATCTGCTCGCCCGCCTTCATCAAACCAATTTCAGCCGTGAGCGAGGTGCCTGCGCGACCAGCAAAAAGCAAAGCGGTTACTACAGGCCCCAACTCGCGCACCAAACTGAGGGTGACCAGCAAACCCAGCGCCTCTGAGGAGCCATAGCGCTGCAAGGTGTAGTAACCCTGTAAGCCAAAAACAAAACCCACAAAGAGTCCTGAGACCGCAATGATGGCCAGCGAATAGTTGCCCAAAAAGTGAATTTGGTCGCGAATCAGCCCAAAGCGCTTCAGGCTGCCCAACAGCGTGAACAAGAGCCGCACAAAAAACCGGGCACCCTGCCCCAAATCGGCCAGTTGGCGGCGAGCAGAAAAGCCGACATCGGCAGGCTTGTACCAACTCATGAGGCCACGCCCTGTCCAAAATCTTCGGCCACTGTGGGGCCGGGGTAATGAAAGCGCACCGGACCGTCCGACAAGGCATGCACGTATTGGTAAACAAGCGGGTCGGTACTTTGGCGCACTTCGTCGGGCGTGCCTTGCACGGCAATTTTGCCGTTAGCCAGGATCACGACATGGTCGGCAATGGCAAAGGTTTGCTCCAACTCGTGAGAGACAAACACGCTGGTCAGGCCCATCGAGTCGTTCAGTTCGCGAATTAACCTAGCTGCGGTTCCCAAAGAAATCGGATCGAGGCCTGAGAAGGGTTCGTCGTACATCACCAACTCAGGGTCCAGCGCAATCGCGCGGGCCAAGGCAATGCGCCTGGCCATGCCGCCCGAGACTTCGCTGGGCATCAAATCACGCGCACCACGCAGGCCTACCGCATTGAGTTTCATGAGCACGATGTCGCGAATCAGGGCTTCAGGCAGGTCGGTGTGCTCGCGCAGCGGAAAGGCCACATTCTCAAAC
>CAIMHL010000403.1 GCA_903840825.1 uncultured beta proteobacterium | reverse complement strand
CACTGCGCTCGTCTTTGAGGCGAATGCGAACGCCGTTGTTCAAAAAGCTGAGTTCGCGCAGGCGCTTGCTCAAAATTTCGTAGTGAAAATCTGAGTTGGTTTGGAAAATCTCCAAATCGGGGGAAAAGTGAACTTCGGTGCCGCGCTTTTCAGTCTCGCCAATGACCTTCATCGGGGAGACTTCAATGCCGTTCACCATCTCGGTTATGCGGTTTTGGACAAAGCCTTTGCTGAACTCCATGACGTGCACTTTACCGTCACGACGAATGGTGAGGCGCAGCATTTTGGACAAGGCATTCACGCAACTCACGCCCACGCCGTGCAGACCACCAGAGACCTTGTAGCTGTTTTGGTTAAATTTGCCGCCGGCATGGAGCTCGGTCAGGGCAATCTCGGCCGCCGAACGCTTGGGCTCGTGCTTGTCGTCCATCTTGACGCCGGTAGGGATACCGCGCCCGTTGTCGACCACGCTGATGGAGTTGTCGGAGTGGATAGTGACCAAAATGTCATCGCAGTGGCCCGCCAGGGATTCGTCGATCGAGTTGTCCACCACCTCAAACACCAGGTGGTGCAAACCGGTGCCGTCAGAGGTATCGCCGATGTACATACCGGGGCGTTTGCGCACCGCCTCCAGCCCTTCAAGAATCTGAATGGAGCCTTCGCCGTAGGCCTCTGAGGCGCCTTCTTGGTGAGCATCAATGGTGGGCTGGAAGTTGGAGCTCTCAGCTGTGCCCTCGCCGGTATTGACGGCGGCGTCTCCGCTTAAAGGGGTGTCAGTCGTTGGGTCTGGCTTGTTTTCTTCAGTCATGGCGGGCTCTAATGGGGTTGGGGACGGCGTCAAAACGCTTGTGTCTGTTGAGCAAAATGCTATTAATTCTTGATCTTTTGAAAGACTAAACCCGCGATGAGCCTTGGCTGCATTGCGGGTCGAGTTTGACGGTCAAAAGCGAGGTGCTATTAAATTCGCATGGGCATGACCACGTATTTAAAGGTGGCGTTGTCAGGAATGGTGAACAAGGCGGAACTGTTGCCATCCGAGAGCTCCAGTTTGACCATGTCCTGGCTCATGTTGGTCAGCGCATCGATGAGGTACGTCACATTAAAACCAATCTCGATGCTGTCGCCGCCGTAGTCGATGTCCAACTCATCCACCGCTTCCTCCTGCTCGGCATTGTTTGAGGCAACGCGCAGAGTACCGGGGTCAATATTCAAGCGCACGCCCTTGAACTTATCGCTGGTCAAAATGGCTGTGCGTTGCAAGGTGGCCAGCAAAGCGGCACGCCCCAAGGTGATGCTGTTTTGGTGGTTTTTGGGGATGACGCGGTTGTAGTCCGGGAACTTGCCCTCGACCAGCTTGGTGACAAACTCCATGCCATCAAAGGTGAACTTGGCCTGGTTGTTGGCAAACTGCATCTCCAGAGCGCCTTCAGCGTCAGACAGGAGGCGCTGCAGTTCAATCACTGTTTTTCGCGGCAAGATCACTTCTTGCTTGGGCACTTCGACATCCAGCGTGGCCGAGGCAAAGGCAAGGCGGTGGCCGTCGGTGGCGACCAAGCTGAGTTGCTTGCCTTCGGCCACAAACAAAATGCCATTTAGGTAGTAGCGAATGTCGTGAACCGCCATGGCAAATGACACCTGGCTGAGCAGATTCTTGAGCGTCTTTTGGGGAACGCTGAACACTGGGCCCAAGCTGGCGGCTTCCTGCACCAGAGGAAAGTCCTCAGCCGCCAGGGTTTGCAAAGTAAATTTGCTTTTACCGCCTTTGAGAATCAGTTTCGATGCACTTGATTCCAAAGAAACAGATTGGTCCGAGGGCATGGTGCGCAAAATATCAATCAGCTTGCGCGCGCCCACCGTGGTGGTGAAATTACCCTCGTCGCCACCCAATTCAGCGGTGGTGCGTATCTGGATTTCAAGATCACTGGTGGTGACTTGCAGCAAGGGACCGGTTTTGCGAATGAGCACATTGGCCAAAATAGGCACGGTGTGCCGGCGCTCGACGATGCCGGAGACCGCTTGCAATACCGATAAAAATTTGTCTTGGGTGGCCTTCAGAACGATCATGTCAACCTCTTCATAAATATCTTTGTTTCAAATTATCAATTGGCGGCAGGGGGTGCTTTGTGCAAAATATCCACTTTCGCCTTTAACTACGTTTCTTCAACCCTTGAGTGTTTGCTCCAACACGTGTAGTTGCTGGTTAAGTTCTGTCATTTGCTGGCGCTCTCCGCCAATTTTTCGAACTGCATGCAGCACCGTGGTGTGGTCCCGCCCGCCAAACAACTCTCCTATTTCGGGAAGACTTTTTTGTGTCATTTCCTTGGCCAGGTACATCGCAATCTGACGCGGCCGGGCAATACTGGCGGGCCGCTTCTTGGAGTACATGTCGGCAATTTTGATCTTGTAATAATCCGCCACCGTTTTTTGGATGTTTTCCACTGAAATTTGTCGGTTTTGGATAGAGAGCAAATCGCGCAAGGCTTCGCGTGCCAACAAAATAGAGATTTCTTTTTGATTGAACCGCGAGTAAGCAAGAATTTTTCGCAAGGCGCCTTCAAGCTCGCGCACGTTGGAGCGAACATTTTTAGCCACAAAGAAAGCGACCTCTTCAGGCATGTTGATGCCTTCAACGCGCGCCTTGTTGATCAAAATAGCGACGCGCATCTCCAGCTCAGGCGGCTCGATGGCCACGGTCAGCCCGGAATCAAACCTTGACACCAAGCGCTCATGAATATCCGTCAAGCCCTTGGGGTAGGTGTCGCTGGTCATCACAATGTGTGACTTTTTGGCGAGCAGGGCTTCAAAAGCGTTAAAAAACTCTTCTTG
>CAIMHL010000402.1 GCA_903840825.1 uncultured beta proteobacterium | reverse complement strand
GTACGGCGAATTCCCTCTAGCCATGCGCAGGCTGCGCAGGTACATGCCTTGCCGGACAGCAGTCCGTCGCTCAGTTTTAATATCGTCATAGCCTATGGCAGAGAGCAAACCCGTGAGGCTAGCTGGATTAAATAGAACAAGATGACGCGGCGCCTCAATGCCGCGCCAGTTTTTCTTGAACAAGGCCGCACCATGGCTTTGAATGTTCGGCGTGTCAATGTAGAGCATGCCGCCCGGTTTCAGCAGGCGTTGCACCGCTTGTAATAAGCGTCTTGGTTCATGCACGTGCTCGATGACGTGGCTCATGGTGATGGCGTCAAAGCAGTTCGACTCCCCTGCCAGGGCATGAATCGTGCCCACGGTCACATCAACACCTCGTAATCGGGCAGCATCTGCAGCCTTAGAATCAGGCTCTAAGCCCGCTACTTGCCAACCCGCATCGCGTGCACTGACGAGAAAACTGCCATTGCCGCAGCCAATATCCAACAAACGCTGGCCTAGAGTCGGTTTGGGCAGATGGCGGAACTCAGTGTCAAGTTTTTGTCGTTGCTCCGGTAAATATTTGGCAATCCATCGGCCAAGTATGAGGGAGGGTGAGCGATGCGTCCCATAGCGGTGATTAACGTAATCGTTGGACATCATTCGGCGCAGGCGCCTAAAGAATCCCAAATTGGTAACGTTAGCCTGAGCCGTTCCCGCTGCATGCGTGTAGTAAGTCCCATAAGCCTTGCCTATGCTTGCCTGGTTCGGACGCGGATCCAAATATGCACTTTTGCACTGAGTGCAGCTGTGCAAAGTCCACTTGCCAGGGGCAACAAAAAATACGTTGTCGATCAGCCCGTCGAGTAGCACTGTGCGTTCAGCGCTTCCACAAATGGGACAGGCGGGAACACTCTCCAACTCGTCATTTGGCCAAGGTTTACTCCACGGTACACCTGTATGCGATGACGACGGTGTTATGTTCTTTTCACTCAAGTCAAATTTTCTCTATTAAAATTTAGGTTTTGTTACCAAGCAAGTGATCATGTTGCAGTTTTCTGCGGGCGCGGTCCGCCATCAACATCCCAGATCTGAAGGAAAAATCACTCATCGATAGTCACCACGCTCAGCTTTCTCTATGAAAAGTGCTATTTCATTGCTGAGCAACTCGGGCATTGCCTTTTTGATTTGCGATTCGTGCCAATTCCACCACTTCAACTTACACAGCCTTTCAATGGTCTTTTGGTCAAAACGATATTTCACGACTCTGGCAGGATTTCCGGCTACAACCGCGTAGGCGCAGACATCGCGTGTCACAACCGCACGAGCACCGACCACCGCTCCGTCGCCAATCGTTACTCCAGAAAAAATAAGCGCCTCGGTGCCAATCCATACATCGCTGCCAATCAGGACATCTCCCTTGGTTCTGGGATGCCCTGTATGGTGTTGCTCGGACTTCCAAAAAACATTGAACGGGAAAGTCGTTACCCAATCGATACGATGCTCACCACCGAGGAAAACTTTTACCCCTGCCGCAATAGACGTGTAATTACCCACCTCAAGCGTTGCTCCTTCACCCCATGAACGCACTGAGAGGCCACCGTAAGTTCCACGGCCGAATTGATACTGCGGGTATCGTTCAGTCAGTGTGATGTTAGGCGTAGGGAAAAGACGTCTTCCAACCTTAGCAACAAAACGACGAAGGAAACGGACAATCATGCAGCCACCGTTTTACGCAGCGTCAACACCTTGATCGTCTGTATCAACAGGTAACGATCCTTGAGTAAGGACAATCCGAGTAAAAATATCCCGAGGCTCCAATAAGTCAAAGGTTGTAAGCTAAAGAGCAAAACACTGGCGGAGGCCGTCATGATCAACACCGCGTAAGGCACGGCAAGGCGCACTGTTTTTGATAAAGAATCATTCACGTAAAGCAGCATCAAAGTATCAATCAGAACCCGCAAGGACCACGCCCCTGCCGCACCGACAACACCCCAGTACTGAAGCCCCGTCCACAGCATGGCTAAATAGATGGGTATCTGAATCAAGTAGATAATTACGACGGTTCGTGGATTGCCTTGGGCCATAAGCCGCGTATGACTAGGAATTACTAGCGCGTTGACCCAAACACCCATCAGGATCAATTCTGAAACTCCTGCACTGCCCGCTGCGAATGACTTACCCAGCCAGACGTTCAAGAAAGGCTGCGCCACGAAGGTGCCAATGATCACAACCGGAGTCATCACGGCAGTCAAAGCAACAGTTGCCCGTTCCGCAAGTTCTAATGCATGTTCAGGGCTGGCCGATGCGAGTCTAGGGAAAAGTGCTCTAGACAAGCTCCCTGAAATTACCATGGTTCTTGAAACCAAGTCATAGGGTACTGCATAGGAAGTCACGGCCTTGGCACCGCTCAGAGTTGCGATAATGAGTCTGTCTATAGTTACCAGCAGCGGGCCCAAAAAAGCCAT
>CAIMHL010000401.1 GCA_903840825.1 uncultured beta proteobacterium | reverse complement strand
GCTATTGAGGGTGTGGTCATAGAGTCCATACGCAACCACGATCCCGATTTGGCACAGAAGATCATGGACAAGATGTTTGTCTTTGACGATGTCAACAAGCTGGACGACAAAGCCATTCAATTGATTTTGAAAGAAGTCGCAACCGACGCCCTGACTGTGGCGTTGAAGGGCGCTCAGCCTGCATTGAAAGACAAATTTTTGGCCAATATGTCCACGCGGGCTGCAGAGAATTTGCGTGAAGACCTGGAATCCCGTGGCCCGATGCGCTTGTCGGAAGTCGAGGCGCAACAGAAAGAAATATTGAAGGTGGTGCGCCGGCTGGCAGATGAGGGGACTATTGTCCTGGGCGGTGGCAATGAAGATGCAATGGTATGACGATGCGAACTTACAACCGATTTATTCCAGGTGAAGAAATTGGCCAAGTTGAGCAGTGGCGTTTTGGGGCAGTCGGAGTTTCAGGCGTTGTACTGAGCACCAAACCCACGTTAGCCAGCGAAGAAAAGTCTGTTGCGATCGTTGATGTCAAAAACCAGGAGGGTTATGCCGAAGGATTTATTCAGGGTCACGCCCAAGCCGTGCTGGAAACGCACAAGCAAATCAGCGATTACATTGAAAACGAAGGGCGTGAACAGGCACAGAATTTCGGACAGTTAATGGCGTCTGCCAAAGCGCAATTGGTTAACGCTGATCAGGTGCTGGCGCATGGCGTTTTGACCCTGGCCTGTGAAATAGCACGGCAAATTTTGCATCAGGAAATTACAGTCAATGTAGAGGCTGTCAAGCCGGTCATAGCACAGGGTTTGGCCTTGATGCTTGATGAAGGTCAGAGCGTAAAAATAAGACTTAACCCCGTTGATTTTGATGAATTAAAAGACAACTTGCTGGCTGAGTATGAGCCAATAGCCTTGAGTCTGATAGCGGATCCTGCGGTTTCAAGCGGTGGTTGCCTGATCGAATCAAAGGACACCATTGTGGATGGAAGCATTGAAAAGCGGTGGTCTCGCACTATTGCCAGTTTGGGTCTGCATTCGGTATGGGGGCGTGTCGATGAAGCATGAGCCCATTGCTTGGCAGGACTATTTCAAGCACGCCCAAAGCAGAGTTCAACGTTGTCATCCGCTGGAGGTTTCCGGTAAGTTGACACGCCTGACCGGTCTCGTTTTGGAGGCTTCGGGACTACGCGTTGCCGTAGGCTCGCAGTGTCTGGTCTCGATGGCCAACCAACCTGGGGTGCTGGCTGAAGTGGTGGGGTTTTCAAGCAACAAGGCGTTTTTGATGCCTGCGGGCGATATTCATGGCTTGTCATGCGGTGCTACCGTGACACAGGCTGAAGCTCATGTCTCCATTGCGGGCTTGGACGATGATTTTTCATTGCCCATGATGGCCAGGGATGGTGCCCTGCTTTTGCCATTAGGCACTGGTTTATTGGGCCGTGTTGTCGATGCGCAGGGTGCCCCGATGGACCACAAGGGCCCCATTCGGGATGCCACTGCTATGCCGATGGACAGAAAGCAAATAAATGCGATGGACCGGTCACCGGTTCGGGAACCCCTGGACACCGGCGTGCGCGCCATTAATGCCCTGCTCACTATTGGCCGAGGACAACGGATTGGCTTGTTTGCGGGCTCAGGCGTGGGAAAAAGTGTTCTGCTGGGCATGATGGCGCGCTACACAGAAGCAGACGTTATTGTGGTGGGTTTGATTGGCGAACGTGGACGCGAAGTGAAGGAATTTATCGAAGATATTTTGGGTGAAGAGGGGCTGGCAAGAGCCGT
>CAIMHL010000400.1 GCA_903840825.1 uncultured beta proteobacterium | reverse complement strand
GCTGAGGTGACCATCTGCCTCATTGCTGGCCGCTATATGCGCTTTGGCGTATTTGCGTGCTTCCTTTTCGGATTTTTGGCTCCAGCTGCCGGTCACGATAAAGTCGGCCACACCACCACGCGCGAGGTTCAGGGGAATAATGGCGTTTTCCGCCAAACCGCCGCCTTGCATGAACAAGATGTGGAAGTTTGCGGGGATGGCTAACAACTCGCGCAAATCTGCTTGAGCCTGCTCATAGATCGCGCCGAACTCTTTGCCCCGGTGGCTCATCTCCATCACGCTCATGCCGCTGCCATGCCAGTCCAGCATTTCAGCGGCGGCCTCCGTCAAAACCTCTTGAGGCATGGCGGCGGGACCGGCAGAAAAGTTGAAAGGTCGATTCATGAAAAATTTTATACTAATTATGGCTTTATAGCCCTAAATACGTGCTTAGCCCGCTATTAAATAAATAGCGTTATTCAGGGGCTTTATCGCCTTCTTCCGCATCGGTTTCGCCGTCGAGTTCTTCTGAGGCCTCATCCAAGATGGGATTGGCGTCATTTTCGACAATGCGTTGCAAACCACTCAGTTTTGTTCCATCGTCCAGCGCGATCAAGGTCACGCCCTGAGTTGCCCGCCCCAGTTCACGGATTTCGCTCACCCGTGTGCGTACCAATACGCCTTTGTCCGTGATCAGCATGATCTCGTCATCGGGGTGTACCAGCGTGGCGGCCACTACTTTGCCGTTGCGCTCGGACTGGGTGATGGCGATCATGCCCTTGGTTCCGCGTCCGTGGCGGGTGTATTCGGTGATGCTGGTGCGTTTGCCGTAACCGTTCATGGTGGCGGTCAGCACGCTTTGTAACTCGTCCTCGGCGACCAGCATGGCAATGACACTTTGGCCTTCATCGAGCATCATGCCGCGCACGCCACGGGCTTGGCGGCCCAGGGGGCGAACATCGTTTTCATCAAAACGCACCGCTTTGCCGCCATCGCTGAACAGCATCACGTCGTGCTTGCCGTCAGTCAGCGCAGCGCCAATCAGGTAGTCGCCTTCATCCAGATTGACCGCAATGATGCCGCCTTTGCGCGGGTTGTTGAACTCGTCCAGCGCGGTCTTTTTGACCGTGCCCATTGAAGTGCCCATGAACACGTACTGGTCAGCCGGGAAGCTGCGCTTGTCGCCGGTGAGCGGCAGCACCACGTTGATCTTCTCGCCTTCTTGCAAAGGGAACATGTTGACGATGGGGCGACCGCGTGAACCGCGTGAGCCTTGCGGAACTTCCCACACCTTGAGCCAGTACAAGCGGCCCCGGTTGCTGAAGCACAAGATGTAATCGTGCGTGTTGGCAATAAAGAGTTGGTCGACCCAATCGTCTTCTTTGGTGGCGGTAGCTTGCTTGCCGCGTCCGCCGCGTTTTTGAGCTCGGTATTCGCTCAAGGGCTGGCTCTTGATGTAGCCGCTGTGCGACAGGGTGACCACCATGTCAGTGGGCGTAATCAGGTCTTCGGTGCTCAGGTCGTAAGAACTGTGCTCGACTAAGCTGCGGCGTGCGCCCAGCTTGGTTTGGCCAAACTCGGTTTTGATGGCCGTGAGTTCTTCGGTGATGATGATGGAAACGCGCTCTGGCTTGGACAAAATGTCGAGCAAGTCTTCAATCTCGCCCATGACTTGTTTGTATTCGGCCACAATTTTGTCTTGCTCCAGACCCGTGAGGCGCTGCAAGCGCATCTGCAGAATTTCTTGCGCTTGAGTCTCAGACAGACGGTACAAGCCATCAGCGCCCATGCCGTAGGTCTTCTCCAAGCCGTCCGGGCGGTAGTCGTCGGCATTGACCGCACCGCCATCGGAACGGACACGGGTGAGCATTTCGCGCACCAGTTTGCTGTCCCAAGGCTTGGACATCAGCTCTACGCGGGCCACTGGAGGTGTGGGGGCGTTGCGGATGATGGCGATAAATTCGTCAATATTGGCCAAAGCCACGGCCAGGCCTTCCAGCACATGCCCACGTTCGCGCGCTTTGCGCAGGTTGAACACCGTGCGGCGTGTGACCACTTCGCGACGGTGCTGCAAGAAGACTTCAATCAAATCCTTGAGGTTACACAGCTTGGGTTGGCCGTTGATCAGGGCCACCATGTTCATGCCAAACGTGTCTTGCAACTGGGTTTGTTTGTACAGGTTGTTGAGCACCACTTCAGGAACTTCACCGCGCTTGAGTTCAATCACCAAGCGCATGCCTGATTTGTCAGACTCGTCCTGAATGTGGCTGATGCCTTCAATCTTCTTTTCATGGACCAACTCGGCCATGCGTTCTTGAAGTGTCTTTTTGTTGACCTGGTAGGGCAGTTCGTCCACGATGATGGACTGGCGCTGGCCTTTGTCAATGTCTTCAAAGTGGCACTTGGCGCGCATCACCACCTTGCCGCGCCCGGTGCGGTAGCCGTCCTTCACGCCATTGATGCCGTAAATAATACCGGCGGTGGGGAAGTCAGGGGCAGGAATGATCTCCATCAGCTCATCAATGGAGGCCAGTGGGTTGCGCAGCAAGTACATGCAGGCGTCGACTACTTCATTCAAGTTATGGGGCGGGATGTTGGTCGCCATACCGACCGCAATGCCGCCAGAACCGTTGATGAGCAAGTTGGGCAAGCGCGTAGGCATGACCAAGGGTTCTTTTTCTGAGCCGTCGTAGTTAGGGCCGAAATCAACGGTCTCTTTGTCCAGATCGGCCAGGAGCTCGTGGGCGATTTTTGAAAGACGGATCTCGGTGTACCGCATGGCCGCAGCGTTGTCGCCGTCCACCGAGCCGAAGTTACCTTGACCATCGACCAGCATGTGGCGCATGGAGAAGTCCTGAGCCATCCGAACAATAGTGTCGTACACAGACTGGTCGCCGTGTGGATGGTATTTACCAATAACATCGCCCACAATACGTGCAGACTTTTTGTAAGGACGGTTCCAGTCGTTGCTGAGCTCGTGCATCGCAAACAACACACGACGGTGTACGGGCTTGAGGCCATCCCGCGCATCAGGCAGGGCGCGGCCAACGATAACGCTCATGGCGTAATCGAGGTAGCTCCGGCGCATTTCCTCTTCAAGACTGATGGGCAGGGTTTCTTTGGCGAACTGAGTCATGGTGAGGTCGTGTCTGGCGGTGTCAAAAGCAACCCTGTATTCTAAGGGCCTGCCCTGTGTCTTCTACGCGACGACTTAATGCAAATTATTGTTGTTTTCTACTGAGAAAGCGCAAAAGCGTGCCTTTCCTTATTAGCTGGTAAAAAGGCTGTGGCACAATACCCTCAACGTTTTGGGTGATAGGCATCCTTGGCGTGTTACAAACAATCGCAGCGCTGCTGCGGCTTTTTCCCCAAAAGGAGAACTATGAAAACTTTAAACAAAGTGGCAATGATTATTGCTACCGCAGCACTTGCAACCGTTGCCGGCGCCCAATCTGTTGACAACTGGCGCAATGCATCCGGTGATGTTTGGAAAAACTCAACCGGTCTTTGCTGGCGCGATGCCAACTGGACACCTGCTACGGCTGCGGTTGGTTGCGATGGTGCCATAGTGGCTCCTCCTCCTGTGGTTGTGGTTCCAGCACCAGCGCCAGCACCTGCCCCAGTTGCTGTGCCAGCTCCAGTAGCTCCAAAAGCTGCACCAGCACCAGCACCTCAGCCACCAGCCGCCACCAAGGTTACTTACGCTGCTGACGCATTCTTTGACTTTGACAAATCGGTTCTCAAGGCCGAAGGCAAAGCCAAATTG
>CAIMHL010000399.1 GCA_903840825.1 uncultured beta proteobacterium | reverse complement strand
CTACCAAGGCACTCAATGCTTTGTATGCTCGTGCGATTCCGCTTGGTTGTATTTTTGATGCTGCATAGTTATAGATGTCGCCAATTAGGGGCTTAATTAACCCGCCTGCAGCCGCGACGCCAAGAGTTGCTATTTCCATCGTTAAACCTTTCCTTTAAAAACTTTGCTCTGAATTAAATAGTTTGAAAATCTGCCAGTGCCAGTTGCTCCAATGAGCAATCTATGCGTTGCCCACTTCGTAGTAACATAAATCACTCGCACCGCCTCCTGCTCATCCTCCCCTTTGCCGGGCATGTACCCCACGCCAGCCAGCGCCACCACGGAGAACCAGGCCTTTGCTGACCTTCATGGTCATCACTCATCATCCAACTCCCCCAACAACACCCCGCGCCGCGCCAGCCGCTCACGCGCTTCAAGCAATGCTGCATGCAGCTTTTGCTCCAGCTCCGCTTTGGGTGGCAGTTCGGTCCAGTATTCGGCCACGGTGATGCCGTCTTTGTGCATTTGCAGCAGCTCCACCTGTTCGCGGCTGGATTCGGCGCACAGGATGAGGCCGATGGGGGCCTCTTCGCCCGGCTGGCGCTCGTGTTTGTCCAGCCATTTCAGGTAGAGCTCCATCTGACCCTTGTGCGCGGCTTTGAAGCGGCCCAGCTTGAGTTCGATAGCCACCAGGCGTCGCAGGCGGCGGTGGTAGAAGAGCAAGTCCAGATAAAAGTCGTCCCCGTCAATGACCATGCGCTTTTGGCGCTCTACAAAGGCAAAGCCCCGGCCCAGTTCCAGGATGAAGGCTTCCAGCTGGCGCAGGATGGCAGCTTCCAGATCGGCTTCGTCATGGCCTTGGCGCAGGCCCAAGAAGTCGAGAAAGTACGGGTCTTTGAAAACCTGTGCTGGGGCTTCGCCTGGGTTAACGACCGGCTCAATCTGAGAAGGGGCGGTCGCTTGCCAAGTGGCAAGTTCGGTGCGCTCGAAGGCCTTGCGTTCGATTTGGTGTGCCAGCTCGCGTACGCTCCAGCCGTCTTGTGCGGTCTGGTTGGCGTAAAACTGGCGGGCTTACGGGGTTTTCAGCGCCACGATGGCCACCATGTGGCTCCAGCTCAATTTTGCCGACAGTGTCGACACAATTGCCGCGTCCGGAAAACCTTCCGCGAACTTCACCATGCGGCGCAGGTTGCGCGACTCAAATCCCCGGCCAAATTCTTGCGTCAGTTGTTGGCCTAGCTGGTCCAGCAGTTGGGCTCCATAGCTTGCACGGCCTTCCCCAAGTACTTCTGTGCGCAGCCTTTGGCCCACATTCCAATCCAGCCGCGTCAGCTCCGCATTCACAGCGCCGGCCAGCCGCTGGCGGCTGCTGGCAATCAGGCTGCGCAGTTCGGCGTGCAGTGCGTTGGGTGCCAATTCACTCATATCCCACCATGCCTTTCCTTCCAAGCAGCAAACACCAAAGGCCTGATACCAAACCGCACCGCATTGCCGGGGTGCAAGGCAGCAAACTCTTGCAGCACCAGTTGGGTGAAGTGGGCTGCATCAGCAGCGGCAACCGTGGACGGCAGCCTGGCGTTCACGGTGGCAATGGTCACGACCTCGTCGTTTTGAATAATGGCTGCCACCACGTCGCTCAAAGCCTGGCGATAACGCAGGCGAAAAATATCGGGCGGCACCAGGCTCTGTTTGACTGCCACGTATTGCTGGCATGAGCGCTCATAGGCCCACACAAACACGTCACGCAGAAGCTCGACGCGATTGAGCTCATACACACCAATCATCGCGTCGTTATGCGCCGCCTGCGGCACGTCGATGAAGGATAGCGGGCACAGGTTGTGGCGAATGAGCGGTATGTTGGCCGCCAGTCTTGAGGTACGCTTGTTCACATCTTCAAACGGCTGCAGGTAGGGCAAATGCACCATTAGAAAAAATGCCTGCTCGAAGGGGTCGTCAATTTCCGCAGCCATCTGGATGACGATGCCAAACAGAACTTCGAGCCGCTGCGGCAAGGCCACCGGCATATACACGCTGCCGCCAATTTCTACCGCACGCCTGCGAAGGCGGCCCACCGCGGTGGGGTCGGCCATCAAGCCATCCGACAAAAATGCGTGCAGCGCGACGATGCAATCGTGAGTGACTTGGGCGTGAGCGGGATCGAGCACCAGGTATTCAATGGCCTGTTTGTGGTTCAGGATCATCTGGGTTTCCAGCGCGGTTTTGCCCTCACTGGCTTGGCCGTATTCGATGAGCCGCTCGGTGTCGAGCCGGCTGTAGGTGTTGCCCTCCAGCCTGGAGGAGGCCCAAGACAGGTCAATCAGTAAGCGATTCAGAATGTCGCGCGCAAAGGTGCCCGCCGGTGTTTGCTCAGTGCGCGCTCTGCCCTTGCTTGCCAACGCGCAACACCACCCTACTTAGTGCGCCTCCCAGCGCACCAGATAAACCGCCAGGCCGGTGAGCGCGCCATACACCAGCATGGCCAGGCCAATGAGGGCAAACATGTCGTCAACAGGCGCGCCCTGGCTTACCAGCGCCAGGCCGCCCAGCGCCACCAAAGCCAGGCGAACTGTGCCTGCCAACACGGGGCCGAGTAGCTTGCCCGCGCCTTGCGAGGCAAAGTACAGGCACAGGCCAAAGCCGAAAAAGGCGTAGCAGGGGCCTGCCCACAAAAAATAGACGCGTGCATTGGCCAAGACGGCTTGGTTGCTCGTAAACAGGGTCGACCAGGCATCGGGGAACACCGCCACCCCTGCGCCAATCACGCCCACCAGCACCGCCGACAAGCCCGCGCCCGTCCAGGCCACTTGGCGGGCGCGCGCTACCTTGCCCGCGCCCAGCGCCATGCCCACCATCGGCACACAGGCCACGCCGATGGCGAAGGTGATGGGGATCAGCAAAAACTCCAGCCGCGTGCCGATGCCGTAGCCGGCCAGCGCCTCGGGGCCAAAGCCGGCCACTATTTTGGTGAGCACCAAAATTGTTAAAACGGTTTGTAGGGACGACACGCTGGAGATGGCACCGACCTTCAAAATATCGTTAAAAAGGCCTTGCTTGAACACCGGGCTGAAGATCAAACGCACCCGGCTTTTGTCTGAGCGCAGATAGAGGTAAAGGTAGACGGCCCCAAAGCTGAAGGCCAGCACCTGGCCCGCCGCCACCCCGGCCATGCCCAACCGTGGAAAAGGCCCCCAGCCCAGCCCCAGCGCGCCACCCAAAAGCACTTGCCCCACGGCGACCAAAATCAAGGTGCTAGACGGTGTTTTCATATTGCCCGCGCCGCGTATGGCGGAGGCAAACGCATTGGTGAGCCAAATGCTGGTGGCGCCTAAAAATGCCATATTGGCGTAGGCCATGGCGTGGTCAAGCGCTGCCCCACTGCCGCCGATCAACTGGAATATTGGGCGCCCCCAGATAAGAAACAAAGCACTGAACAGCAGGCCCAAAACGAGGGAGATAACCGTGGCGTGCAGCACCAGCGCATTGGCTTTGGCGTTGTCACCAGCGCCAATAGCGCGGCTGATGGCGGCTGTAATGCCGCCGCCCATGGAGCCGGCCGAAAGCATTTGCTGCAGCATGATCATGGGGAAAACCAGCGCTATGCCCGCCAACTCAAGCGTGCCCAACTGTCCGATGTAGGTGGTTTCGGCAATGCTGACCCCAGCGGTGGCCACCATCGCCACCATATTGGGCAAACTCAAACGCCAGATCGTGGGGAGGATGGGGTCCGCCGTCAGGGCGTTGTGAGGGATCATGGCGACTTTTTTGGGAGGTGTTACTGATTGATGTCGCTGCAAGGCGGGGTGAAACACGAGGATACGCCCGAGCGATTTTTTGGCTGTCCCCGGCAGGACTTGGCGCTAATCCTTCCCCGTTGGAGCGGCGCCCCCAGACCGGGCTTTACGCTGAGGGCGCTTTCTTTAGGCGTATGGGGCGAACGCGTTGCGGTCGCCAGATGGACTG
>CAIMHL010000398.1 GCA_903840825.1 uncultured beta proteobacterium | reverse complement strand
TGAATGCTGTAGAGGCCATATTCGTTGTGGTCCAGCAGTAACAATTGGCGAGGTCGTTGCAATACGATCTGGCGTGTTAACTCTCCACCAATACTCCCGCCTGCCCCAGTCACCATCACGACCTTGTCAAACAACGCGTTTGACAGCAGAGCTGCATCAGGCGGCACAGGGTCACGACCTAAAAGATCTTCGACATCGAGTTCGCAAAAATCCTGCACCGTCACCCGCCCATTTGCCAAATCATTCAAGCCCGGTAAGGTTCTTATATGCACAGGCAAGTCGCGCATACTTTTAATGATGTTGTTTCTGCGCTCCCGGGAAGCACTGGGTAGGGCCAGGAGAATATCCGTTACTCCTTGGCGTGCGACCACATCTGACACCTCTTCGGGCGAGAAAACACGAATGCCATTGATACTTCGCCCAACTTTATAGACATCGTCATCGATAAAGCCAATCAGCGAATATTGATCGGAAAATCCCAAGGCGGTGGCCGTTTGAACACCAGCTGTACCCGCCCCGAATATTAAAAAACGATTGGACTCAGCGGTCGTTAATGAACTCAAACCTGCAAGCCAAAATCGCGCTAAAGCCCGACTTGCACCCACCAAAAACAGAAAAACCAAGGGTTGAATAACGGCCACACTTCTGGGCACGCCAGGCCAGGCACGCCAGAGCAATATAAGCAACAATGCCAGCGCGTAAACAAAGACTGCCTTGGCTGTTGCAAACAAGGCTGTTGAACCAGAATATCTGAAAATGGCCCGGTAAAGCCCAAATTTGACAAAGATGGGAACAGCCAATAAGGGGGTTAGTCCATAAACCAACCACTGGTCGCCCGTGGGCCAATGGGGCTGATCCAACCTGAGCGTAAAGGCAATCCAGGTGGCACAAAGTGCCATCAGCACATCAAGCGCGACCACTACGCTGCCTTTAGCAGCACGTGGCCACCCCAAAACCTTGCTATTCATTTCTCTCCCCCGATTTAGAACATCCATTTTTATGGATTTATTATTTTAAATAAACCATTCTAATTTTTAAGCAACAAAAAAAGGGGCTTTTACAAACCCCTAAGATGAATTACACCTGCTTGTCAGCACCCGGAAAATCCAAACACCGTTTAGACCGAAATAGCAAACTCTTCTTTTGAGCGCCCTTGAGCCACCAAAGCCGACAACCAGCGAGGTGTCAAACCACGACCGCTCCAGGTTTCACCGTTAGGGCCTTTAAATTTGGCTGCGGCTGATTTTGAACCCGCTGGCGCTGCCTTTCGACCACGCCCTTTGACAACATCAAGGTCTTTCAAAGTGATGCCATAGGCAGTCATTTTGGCCAAAATATCTTGCACTGTTTTATCAAACTCTTGAGCCTTAATTTCGCTGGCTTGCTTCTGGAGCTTCTCAATTTGATTTTGGATTTCGATTAAATCATTCATATCTATACCTTGTTATTTAAATTTAAAGCTAAACGCGATGTCTTCTAATATTTTTTCGCAATCACATTATCTCTTAAAAAATCATACTTCTTATATCAGGGACGACATGCACATTATTATTTGTCCCCTATTCCACACCATTTTACAAAGCTGAGACCGATTGATGGCCCGCTATAAAATAAACACACTTGACTTTTTACATCCTGCTTAAATACAACTCAAACTGACTCATGCAAACCTACGACCTCTACGCCATTGGCAACGCCTTGGTAGATTCCGAATACGAAGTGACTGACCTGCAATTACAAACAATGGGGGTTGACAAAAGACACATGACCCTGATTGATGCAGCGCGCCGATCAGAATTACTGACCCAGCTGAGTGGCACTACCCCGCGCCAAACGGGCGGCGGCTCTGCCGGCAATACGGCGGTCGCGTTGGCTCAACTAGGGGGGCGGGCGTTTTACTCGTGCCGTGTGGCTGACGATGCGCTAGGGGCGTTTTACACCCAGGACCTGGTGGCCAACGGCGTCACCACCAATTTGAGTCACGCCCCACTATCAGCCGGGCAAACTGGCAGTTGCATGGTCATGGTAACACCCGATGCTGAACGCAGCATGAGCACGTTCCTGGGGGCCACCGCCGACTTGGACCACACCTCATTGCACGAAGAAGACATTGCCAACGCCCGTATTTATTACATGGAAGGCTATTTGGCAGCCTCACCCAGCGGACTGGATGCCGCACTTAAAGGGCGCCAAATTGCCAAAGACGCGGGCGTAGCCCTGGCCACCACCCTGAGCGACATGAGCATGATCAAATTTTGTCGCCCTGGACTTGATGCCATCATTGGCGATGGGGTGGACTTCCTGTTTTGCAATGAAGAAGAAGCCCAGGTGTGGTGTGGGACACAAGACATTGACCTTATGTGCCAACAACTGGGCCAGTTGGCCCAAACCGTGTGCCTGACCCGTGGGTCGCAAGGCTGCCTGGTTCTGAATGGAACACAACGAATTTCAACCCCGGCATTGAGCGTCAAGGCGCTTGATACGAACGGCGCAGGCGACATGTTTGCCGGTGCCTTTCTATATGCAATGACACAAGGACGTAGCCACCTGCAGGCAGCATGGCTGGCCAACCAAGCGGCTGGGCAAGTGGTAGGCCAATATGGCAACCGCCTGAGCCACGCCGCCATGGGTCACATCAAAACCCAATTCGGCACCTATCTAGAAGCCTGAAGACGCCATTCAATGATTCACAAACCAGCACTCAGCCCTAGAGCAGTGGGGATTTGAACCCCATGGCCGCGCGCAAGCGGGCTTGCTTTTTGGCCGTCAAGGGATCTTGTTGGGTATTGGCCCAGGCTTTACGCACGAATACCCACAAAAGCAGCACAAACCCGCTGGCCAAGGCGGCCATGACGGCTATCAGGCTCTTTTTGGGGGCAACCGCCTCGGTGGGCAAGGTGGGCGGCTGGATGACAATATCCCGTGATAAGCCTTGTAGGGTGCGAGGTATGCTGAGCACCTCCCCCAAATAACGGGCCTGCAACTCTCCTAGTGCCACAATGCTGGTTCCCGCCTCGCCCAAGGTAATGGGCTTGTTGAGCATGCCCGAACCATCCGAAGTAATTCGGTCAATCAACTTGCGAACCGACTCCAGGGATGACTTGGCGTAGCTAAGGCGCTTTTCCAGATCAGCACGATCAAGTTCACCGGGAGATGTACTTTTTAGGTATGCATCGATAATTAAATTGGCATTTTTTTGAGCTTCAGCGGGTGTTTTTGCCGATACATCTAAACGCAGCAGTGCGTCTTTGCCGATAACCGCTTTAATTTCCCCCCCCAGTTTGGCTCTGGCACTCTCAATTGAAATGCCGTCTGCCAGATTGAGTGTTCTTATCACGGGGTCCAGCACCAAGGGGGATTTCATCATGGTCAC
>CAIMHL010000397.1 GCA_903840825.1 uncultured beta proteobacterium | reverse complement strand
GTTTTCATCGCTTTGGCCGGTCAGAGCTGAGCAATGTTTGGCCAGCTCAATGCCCACCATCAAGCCCATGCCGCGAATTTCCTTCACCTGGCCGCTGGCCAACTCACCCGCCAAAGCCGTTTTCAGGGCGTCCGACAGATGTTTGCCCACGACCGCTGCATTTTCCAGCAAGCCGTCTTCTTCCATGATGCGAATGGTCTCAACCCCGGCGCGCATAGCCAGTGGGTTGCCGCCAAAGGTGGTGCCGTGGTTTCCGGGTTGGAAAATATGCGCCGCCTTGGGGCCAGCCACCACCGCGCCAATCGGCACGCCCGAGCCCAAGCCCTTGGCCAGCGGCATCACGTCTGGCACGATGCCAGCCCACTGGTGGGCAAACCACTTGCCGGTGCGCCCCATGCCGCACTGCACCTCGTCAATCATCAGCAGCCAATCGCGCTCATCGCACAGTTGGCGCAGCTCTTTCAGGTAGTCCATGTGCATGGGGTTGACGCCGCCTTCACCCTGAATGGCTTCGACAAACACCGCCACCACGTTGGGGTTGCCCTCAGTGGCTGCTTTGAGTTTTTCAATGTTGTTCAGTGGCACCCGGATAAATCCTTCCACCAGCGGGCCAAATCCGGCTTGAATTTTGGGGTTGCCTGTGGCGCTTAAGGTGGCAATCGAGCGCCCATGAAATGCCTTCTCGAAAACCACTGTTTCTGGTTTCTCAATGCCCTTGTCGTGGCCAAACTTGCGTGCCAGCTTCAAGGCTGCTTCATTGGCTTCCAGCCCGGTCGAGCAGAAAAAGACGTTGGTCATGCCCGACAACTCGACCAGTTTTTTGGCCAAAACCTCCTGGTTGGGCACATGGTAATAATTGCAGCTGTGGATGATTTTGGCGATCTGGTCTTGCAGCGCCGGTACCAGTTTTGGGTGGTTGTGGCCCAGGGTGTTGACTGCAATGCCACCCAAAGCGTCCAAATAGGACTTGCCATTGATGTCCCAAACGCGGCAGCCCTGGCCATGCGACAAGGCAATGGGCACACGTCCGTAGGTGTTCATGACGTGGGGCGAGGCCGCTTCAATGAAGTTGGAATCAGCAGGTGCAGTCGCGGTCAATACGTTGTTCATAGTGGTCAACTTAAAGTAGATCGGCCCAACGTCAGTCGGGCCATTGATTGGTGATTTTAGGCGCAACACGACGGCACTTTTATGACCACTATCACCAAGGCGCTTCAGTCGACTATTTGACTTGAGTCTTATATAAGACTTAAAAGATGCAGTAAAATCCTGTTGCGCTGCAACATCCTGCCGGCGACTACAGATTGACCTCTATCCGATGGTTTCCAACAGTTCCAAAGAAGTTTATATTTTAGGCACCACCCGTGCCGGACGCGCCTTCAGGCCCAGTGACTGGGCCGAGCGGCTCGCAGGCGTCATGAGCCAATTTCGCCCAGGCGGCCCACAGCCGGGCAGCCATTTGGGCTATTCCCCTTGGTGCATTCCCACCGCCATCAATGATGTCCGTTGCGTCATCGTCCATCCCGACCTGCGTGAAGACAACGTGCTCGCCTGGGACTTTTGTATGAACTTTGCCAAAGACAATGATCTGCAAGTGTCTATTGGTGCGCCAGAGGCCTCGGCGCCCTGAATCGTCTGCGCTGAGGGGCGACCTTGCTGAGCGTCGGTCATCCAGTCAATCCATAATGGTCGGACACGATTCCTTCTATTTAGCGAGCACCTGATATGCCCATCGCAGAACTAATTCAGCAAGGCGCCACCAACCTCTGGGTCTTCATCCCCACCGCCATTTTGCTGGGGGCCTTGCACGGCTTGGAGCCCGGTCACTCCAAGACCATGATGGCCTCCTTCATTGTTGCCGTGAAGGGGACCATGGCCCAGGCTGCCTTGCTGGGCTTGTGCGCTGCGCTCTCGCATTCACTCATCGTTTGGGCACTGGCCGCTGCCGCCTTGAAGTTTGGCAATGAGCTGATCGCGGAGCAGGCCGAGCCTTACTTCATGCTGCTGTCGGCTTTGGTGGTGCTGGGGGTGGCGGTTTGGATGTTTCTTCGAACCCGCGCTGACGAAGCCGCCTCCCGGGCGCATCTGCACGCGCCACATGATGGCAACATCAATCTACGGCATTGCCATGAGCATCATCATCATGTACATCATCACGCCCATGACACGGGTGATGACTTGCCCGGTGACGATGGGACTTATCAGGATGCTCACGAGCGTGCGCATGCCGAAGACATCAAACGCCGATTTGTCGGGCAAAAGGTCACAACAGGGCAACTAGCCCTGTTTGGCCTAACGGGTGGACTAGTTCCTTGCCCCGCCTCGGTGACGATCATGAT
>CAIMHL010000396.1 GCA_903840825.1 uncultured beta proteobacterium | reverse complement strand
TCAGACCCTTTTAGCTTATTTGACTTACACGTTTCTAAGTCAGGTCAGCAGCGTTTGCTGACGGCCACGGTAATTGTCGTCAACCAGTTCCGGTAATCCAACGGGCACGCAAACGTGGAAGTTCACATACTCATTATGGCTGGAGCCGAACCGGCGAATGAAGGCGACTGCGCCGATGTTCAGGGTCGCATTGTCCACATTTGCTGCGCCGAAGTTGTAGGTCTGAAGAGTTTGCGCGATGACCCGCAAGAAGATGCGCGGCACCATGTTGAGCCCCGCCCCGGGGCGCTGCATGAAGTAGTGCATGGCTTGATGCCGATGACTAGGTTGGGGTCGATGTGTCGGACTACTTTACATCTGCAATTGAATTTATAAATAAGTTAAATTAAATCAATGACTTACAAAATGGCACGTATTTTGCAAAATAAGTACGGCAGAGGTGGCGCGGCAAACTAACAGGTTGGCGCGATGGCTGACGCGGGAACCCGGACCCACCGGGCTTTACGTTACTTTCAAAGGACCCTCATCATGAAACTAAAATCTATGGCCTTGACGGCCACGGTTGCAGCAGCAACCCTCACGGCAAGTTTGGCGCAGGCAACCACGGTTTCCCTGACAAATATCCTCGCCACATGGTACGACGGTACGCCCGTTGCGAACGTCACCTACTCTGGTAATCCGAGCGCAGCACCGCAGGCGCGATGGGGCACCCCTGCGGGGGGTGGCACATTGCAAAGTGGCTACAACTTCGTTGTGGATAACGACCCACTAAACTTTCTGGTGCCGCCATCCCCCTCGGTGACGCAGGTGATCGGCACGTTCACGCATTTGAACAACCCCATCGCTGCAGGTACCAGCATCACAGGCATCAACCTCCGAATTACTGCAGATGTGGCGGTTGACGGCAATCCTGTTGCGGGGACCAATGTGGAGTTCAACACAAACTTCACCCACAGCGAAACGCCCAATGATGCGAACCCTTGCGCTGACGGTGGTACGGTTCCCAACGGCGTTAATGTGAATGGTTGTGCGGATCTCGTGATTGCCAACTTCTCTCCCCTTTCAGAAGACTTTTTGATTGGCGCCGATTTGTACACACTGAAGGTGCTCGGCTTCTCGCTAACCCAAGATGGCTTGAACCCCTTCACATCGTTTTGGACAACTGAACTGGCTGACAATAGTGCATTTCTACTGGCCAATGTACAGAGGTCCTCAGTCCCTGAGCCCAGTAGTCTGGCCTTATTGGGCTTGGGACTTATCGGCTTGGTCGCCATGCGCCAGGGGAAGCAGTTCGACCGAGTTTAAACGCCAGGCAAGTCGGGCAGGACCAGATGCCCGGCCCTTGGGGACTACCAAGGCAATAGCGCCTTGGCCACAGATAGAAAATTCAAGTGCATGAGGGCAAGTAAGGCACGGGGTTGAGGTCCTAAGCATCTTTGGCTTATGCAGCTTGAGTCGTCGCGGCAGCTCAGTATCAAGACCTCTGGCGAAAAGTCGACTTTGGATCTGCCGCGCTTGCAGCCTTACCCAGAAGCGACTAAAAATCGCCATTTGCTTGTCACTTATTGACTCGCTGGTCCACTTCGTAATTGGTAGCCGGTTGTGCTGCAAGATCCTACTCCGGCTCGAGCGCAACACCATCGCCCATCTGCGCATCGCAGTCGTCGTCCCACCTCGGCAGCCCACGCCCCGGGGACATGTGCGGGGGCTCTGAGTCAACCCCGATGTGATCGAGTATTTGCCGGATATCGGCGCTGTGCGTAATGAGCGTAATCAGGCGCATCTGTCCACCTCAGTTTGGACACAGCAGCTAGAACACCCCGTAAATTCTGGCGATCAGCACCGCTCGCAGGGAGTGCGCTGGGCGCTTTGACAGATGGGGGCACGAGTTTGAATGCCAGCTTTGGAGTGAACAAATCGTCCACTGCAGTGGCTCAAATGGGTCTTCTGGAGTCGGGTGACATTCGCGACCCGTTAAGGCGCAGTCACTTCGGGACTCTGGCCAGCTTGGCGTGCTTTCTCTAGGCGGGGGACATTCGCACAAGCATTTACCCCGGAAGCATTGACCTCACAAACAGGCGTGTACGAGGGAAACAACTGTATCAGAGCTGTTGGAAAGCATTAGCCTAACCACGTTAAGTACGAAGCAGGAGTTGAAATTTTGTCTTACCCAAGCTCAAATACACAAAGCCAAAATTTCTTAAGTAATCTTAAAAACTGTCAGAATTTTCTTGGCCCCAGCCTTTTCTTCAAACACCGTCCACTGCTTGATGCCCTTGATCAGCACGGTGTTGCTGATGTCTTTGAGCGCCGATTTACCCGGTGAACGCGCATCCACCCAATCCTGAAGGTGGGCGAGAGTTTGGCCTTGCTGGCCGGTCGGCACCAGCAGTTCTTTCTCGCCCACGCGGCCCAGAGAGGTCACAAATAGTTCGGTAGCTGGCATTTTTTGGCTTTCACGGTCGTTGCAAGGGCTGCGCAGGCTTGAATGGTTCCCACCAAGACGCTATGTTTTTAGGAGCTTTTCAAGCAAGTTTTTAAATGGCTAGCACTCGAATTCTCTTAAATTTACTCCGCACTCTGCTGCAAAGCCCACATGTGGGCGTAGCGGCCACCCAAAGCCAATAGGTCGGCGTGGGTGCCGCGCTCCAAAATGCACCCAGCGTCCATCACCAAAATCTCGTGCGCCTCCACCACCGTGGACAAACGGTGCGCGATGACCAGGGTGGTTTTGTTTTGCGCCACGCTTTGCAGCTCGGCCTGAATGGCGCGCTCGTTGGCTGAATCAAGCGCCGAGGTGGCTTCGTCAAAGATCAGAATTGGCGGGTTTTTCAGGAGCGTACGGGCAATGGCCACGCGCTGCTTTTCGCCGCCAGAGAGCTTCAAGCCGCGCTCGCCCACCATGGTGTCATAGCCTTTGGGTGTGGCGCTGATGAAGCTATGAATGTGCGCCGCCCGCGCCGCCTCTTCCACCTGCGCCTGCGAAGCGCCGGGCTGGCCGTAGGCGATGTTGTAGGCCACGGTGTCGTTAAACAGCACGGTGTCTTGCGGCACGATGCCGATGGCTTGGCGCACGCTGGCTTGGGTGACTTGTTTGATGTCCTGCCCGTCAATCAAAATTTGTCCGCTTTGTACGTCGTAAAACCGGAACAACAACCGCGCCAGGGTTGACTTGCCCGAGCCCGAGGGGCCGACCACGGCCACCGTTTTACCGGCGGGAATCTCAAAGCTGATGTCTTGCAAAATGGGCCGCGCCGGGTCATAAGCAAAGTTGACGTGGCTAAACGCCACCTGGGCGCCGGTCAACACCAAGGCTTGCGCGCCGGGAAGGTCGGCAATTTCGCGCTCGCGCTCCATCAGGGTGAACATCTTGTCCAGGTCGGTCAGGCTTTGTTTGATCTCTCGGTAAAGCACGCCCAAAAACCCCAGCGGAATGTAGAGCTGAATCATAAAGGCGTTGACCATCACCAAGTCGCCCAGCGTCATGCGACCATCGACCACGCCTTGCGTGGCGCGCCACAGCATGGCAATCAGGCCGGTGGCAATGATGAGCTGCTGCCCGGTGTTGAGCAAGCTCAGGGTGCGCTGGCTTTTGAGCGAGGCCACGCGGTAACGCTCCAGGTTTTCATCGTAACGCCGAGCCTCAAACTCTTCGTTGTTGAAGTATTTAACGGTCTCAAAGTTGAGTAGCGAGTCGATGGCCCGGCTGTGGGCTTTGGAGTCCAGCTCGTTCATTTGCTTTCTAAACTGGGTGCGCCACTCGGTCACTAGCACCGTAAAGCCTATGTAGAACACCAGTGCAATCAGCGTAATCCAGGCAAACCAAACATCAAACTTGACGGCCAGCAAGGTGAGCACCATCGCCACCTCAATCAAAGTGGGGATGATGCTGTAAAGCGAATACGAGATGAGCGAGTTGACCGCCCGCGTGCCGCGCTCGATATCCCGGGTGAGGCCGCCGGTTTGGCGCTCCAGGTGAAAACGCAGGCTCAGGCCATGCAAATGGCGAAATACCTGCAATGAGATGGTGCGTGAGGCGCCTTCGGTGGCTTTGGCAAAAATAAGCTCACGCAGCTCGGCAAACAAAGTGGTGGACAGGCGCAAAAACCCGTAGGCAAACAACAAGGCCACTGGCACCACCAGCAAGGCGCTGGCATTGAGGCCCCCCTTGGGGTTCATGGTGTCAATCAACTCCTTGAGCAACAAGGGCACGCTGACGTTGGCCATTTTGGCCCCCACCATAAAGGCGAGCGCGGCCAGCACGCGCCACTTGTATTCCCACAAATAGGGGAAAAGGCGGCGCAGGGTGGCCCAGTCAGAACGGGCAACGGGTGAGGCCGGCACGGCCAAGGCAGGCTGGGGGGCGGTAGATTCGCCAGAACGACTCATGGGGGACAATCTCTTCAATTAAACAACCTTGATTGTGCCCATGTCTGACCACCCCAATGCACCCGCCAAACCCCGGGGCGACAACGTTCAACTGCCCACCGAACAAGAACTGGTGCTCAAGGTCATTCCCATGCCGGGCGACTGCAACGCCAATGGCGACATTTTTGGTGGCTGGGTCATGGCCAACGTCGATCTGGCGGGCGCTGTGGTGCCCGCCCGCTACGCCGGTGGACGCATGACCACGGTGGCGGTGAACGAGTTTGTCTTCAAGCACCCGGTGCGGGTCGGCGATATCTTGTCATTTTTTGCCAAGATGACCCGCATTGGCCGCACCTCACTGACGGTGAAAATTGAGGTTTATGCCGAGCGCTTTGGCACGCAGGGCGAGTATGCCAAGGTGACCGAAGCCTCACTAACCTATGTGGCGATTGACGAGCACGGCAAGCCCCGCGAAGTG
>CAIMHL010000395.1 GCA_903840825.1 uncultured beta proteobacterium | reverse complement strand
CGGCGTCCTGTGTCGCCGCTTGGTGTCCCGGCTGGGTCAGCAGCCAGCGCCGGTCAACACCCGCCGCGGCTTGTTGCAGCGTTTTTTACATCCACTCTTCAGGAGTTCCCCATGAGCCAAGCCCTGCCTTCTGCCCAGCACTACGGGGCGCCCCTAGCGCTTGACACTTGGGTGCAAGACAAGGCCCATTTGCTCAAGCCGCCGGTGGGCAATCAGCAAATCTGGCCCGGCTCGGACCTGATTTGTACGGTGGTGGGCGGCCCCAACCAGCGCACCGATTTCCATGTTGACCCCTTTGAAGAATATTTCCATCAGTTCAGGGGCAATGCCTCGCTGCTGATCGCCGACCGGGGCCAGTTTGAGCGAATTACCCTGCGCGAGGGCGATGTATTTTTGCTGCCTGCTTATGTGCGCCACTCGCCGCAACGCCCAGAGGCCGGCAGCTTGTGTACCGTCATCGAGCGGGCTCGGCCCGCCGGGCTGCTGGACGCCTTTGAGTGGTACTGCGCCAATTGCGGCGCCTTGGTGGCTAGGCGCGAGCTGCAATTACAGAGCATTGTGGAAGACCTGCCGCGGACCTTTGCCTCCTTTTATGATGTTGCGCCCACAGAGCGGCGCTGCGGGCACTGTGGCACGGTTCATCCGGGGCGCGATTGGCAGGCCTGGCACAGCCTGTGCGCCCAGCGGCTTGCGGCCACCACCCAAACCCACCCCCGGGTTAGCCACTAGGCCCGGCCAATTGCTTTAAGCCTAAACTATGTGGGTGAGTCAAAACCTCTTTCTTTTCTAACTAGGAGATTACGATGAAATTCAAGTTCAGCAGTGTGGTGATGGTGGCCTGTTTGGCGGCAATGGGCTTGAGCGCGCAGGCCCAGTCGGTCAAGATCGGCTTCATGGGTACCCTCTCTGGTCCTGCCGGCGCGCTCGGCCAAGACCAGTACGACGCCTTCATGCTGGGCATCGAGCACCTGGGCGGAAAACTCGGTGGCGCGACGGTTCAAGTGGTCAAGGAAGACGACCAACTCAAGGCTGACTTGGGCGTGCAACTGGCACAAAAGCTCATGGAGCGCGACAAGGTTGACATCATCACCGGCGTCACCTTCTCCAACGTCATGATGGCCATTCACAAGCCCATCACCGATGCCAATGTGCTGCTGGTGGGCTCCAACGCTGGCCCCTCGCCCCTGACTGGCAAGGGCTGCCACAAGAATTTTTTCTCAACCTCCTGGAACAACGACTCATTGCATGAGTCCATGGGCCAGCATGCCACCGACACCGGCTACAAAAAAGTCTATTTGCTCGCGCCCAATTACCAGGCTGGCAAAGACGCTCTGTCGGGCTTCAAACGCATGTACAAGGGCAGCGTCATTGACGAGGTCTACACCACGGTCAACCAACCCGACTACTCGGCTGAGATCGCACAACTGCAAGCCGCCAAGCCCGATGCTATTTATGTGTTTTATCCCGGCGGCATGGGCGTGAACTTTGTCAAGCAGTACCAGCAGGCCGGCTTGCTTGGCAAACTGCCTATGTTGTCAACCTCAACAGTCGATGGCACCACCCTGCCGGCCCTCAAGGACATCGCCCTGGGCGCTGTGACCGGATCGCCCTACAGCCCGGACATTGACAACCCGCAAAACAAAAAGTTTGTCGACGACTTCAAGAAGAAGTTCAACCGCGTGCCCTCGCTGTACGCAGCACAAAGCTACGATGCTGCGATGCTGATCAATGCTGCCTTGGTCAAGACCGGTGGTCGCGCCGATAACCGTGACACGCTGCGCGCAGCTCTCAAGTCCGCCGAGTTCAAATCGGTCGCCGGGCCGTTCAAGTTCAATACCAACCAGTTCCCGATACGCAATTTTTACCGTGTCGACGTAGCCAAGGATGCCACTGGCCAGGCCGCTTTTGTGAACAAGGGCGTGGTGCTTAAAGACCATGCCGATGCCTACTTCAAGGAGTGCGCGCTGTAAGCCTGTGCCCGAACGCCGCATCTGCTGGCCATGAGCGTCTCTCTTTTCGCCGTACAAATGCTCAATGGCCTGCAGCTCGGTGTGCTGCTGTTCATGCTGTCGGCCGGCTTGACGCTGGTGTTTGGCATCATGAACTTCGTCAATCTCGCGCACGGCAGCCTCTACATGATGGGGGCCTACTTTGCCGCTGCGGCTTACAACCACACAGAGTCTTTTTTGCTGGCCGCCCTGTTTGGGGTGAGCGCGAGTGCGGCGCTTGGCTTTGCCATGGAGCGTCTGGTGGCCGCGCCGCTGTATGCGCGTGACCACCTGGACCAGGTGCTCGCCACGTTTGGCCTGATCCTGTTCTTCAATGAACTGGCGCGCTGGGTCTGGGGTGCTTCGCCCTACTACATGAATGTGCCCGAGGCGCTGTCGGGCACCATCAATTTGCTGGGCATCTCTTACTCCCGCTACCGGTTTGCCATTATTTTGGTCGGCCTGCTGGTGGCGCTGGGCTGCTACCTGCTGATCAACAAAACCCGGGTTGGCATGCTGATCCGGGCGGGCTCGAGCAACCCGACGATTGTGGCGGCCATGGGCGTGAACATCAAACTGCTCAATGCAGCCATTTTTGCGCTCGGGGCGGCGCTTGCCGGCGTGGCCGGTTT
>CAIMHL010000394.1 GCA_903840825.1 uncultured beta proteobacterium | reverse complement strand
GAAAAATAGTTTGCGACACCTGGGCACCGTTATGGTGATGTTTAGTTTGCCTGCTGCCTCACAGGTGGCAACACCAGTCCAACAGCAAGGTTGGATCATTGGTGCCAATGTGTTGGAGGAGTCCGTCGGACAAGGTCTTCCGGTTCTGGCGCTAGATCGTCCCGATTGGCCAAAAAATCGTACAGACCAGCCACCTTTTACCCGCGCCTGGCGCAGCGTGTCGGCAGAGTTGATGGCAACCTATGCCACTGGTTGGCGCATAGCGGCTTTGGCACGTGCAGAAGCTTGGTTGCATGCCAATGCTGATGCCGTTGACTTGGCCGCATTAAATGCCTCTGGATCAGACCCCGCTGTAGAGCGCAATTACAGCCTTTATGCACAAATGCAAAGTTGGCAAGGGGATGGCGTCAAAGTGGGTACGCCGTGGTGGCCACTGGATGCCGAAGGCCGATGGCAGTGGCAGGCTGATGCCCAACTTATGCAGTTGCGCCAGCTGAGGGAGGCCGAGTTGGGGGGCAATTTGCGATACCTCGGCGCAGGCGTGTACGACTTTGACGCACGAAGCCAGCGTTCAAACACCGGCATTACCAGTCCTTTTTTACCATCCTCAGGCACCTCTGGCGTGGGGTCGTCGCTGTCGGTTGCGCTGACTGGCCAGCCGGTGCCGGGCTGGCGGGTTGAACTTCGTGCCGATGATTTATTCTCGCGACTGCAGTGGTCTAACTTGGCCACTGATGCAAACACGCTCAACTCAAAGGTTACCAGCCGTGCACCTGACGGCAGCCTTGATTACGGACCGCTACTCAAGGGACAAAAGTCACTTTTGGAAGTTACAGACCAGATGAGTGTGAACTGGCAGGCCCGGCTGGCATGGTCTGCTTTTGAAAGTAGCGAATCGTCTGATTCATTTACGATACGTACCTCACGCAAAGCGACGATAAACCAAACCTGGTTGGGTTGGGATAGTGGGTCTGCCCCGTTTGGAAAAGTACATTGGCGGCTGGAAGTGGAGCCTGTGTTTCACGCTGTCCAACTCGGATTGGACTGGCGAGGCTGGCAGGTGTTGTTGGCCAGCGATGGTCAGGGCATGAATTCGCAATACCGTCGAGTGCAGGCTGGATGGCAAGCTAATTTTTAGTTAAATGAGGGCGTTGCGTGTCGGCTAATAAGCAGGTATTTCGGGAGTGCCAATGACTCCTATGGGTATTCAAGAGACGGAAAGTGATAAAGCCTGAGGGGCAGCTTATTCGTTTTCCAAGGTTTTTTCACGCCTCGGGTTGGGGACCGCAAAGCTGACGTTCAGCGGCTGCACGCACTGGTCCACCCAATCGAAGTGCTTTCACTTGGTCTTGCAAGCCGCCTTAGTTGCCGACTGGCACCATGAAGTCAACGTCAGGCATCAGTTGTTGGCTTAGAAAATCAGGCGCTCCCCCCGTAGCAGTCAAACTGTCCGACAGTAGCGCCAAATTTTCGCCAGTCACGAGGCATTTAGAGCGTCAAGCCTCGGTATCCTCTGCCATTTCCAGCGCGTCATCCACCTCAATGCCCAGATATCGGACGGTACTCTCGACTTTGGCATGGCCAAGCAAAAGTTGCACCGCACGAAGGTTTTTGGTCCGCCGGTAGATGAGTGAAGCTTTGGTGCGCCGCATGGAATGTGTGCCGTAGGCAGCGGGGTCGAGGCCAATCTGGCGCACCCAGTTATCGACGATGCGGGCGTACTGACGGGTACCCAGATGCGGGGAGTCATGTATTCGGCTTGGGAATAAGAAGTCTTCTGATCGCAGTTTCGCCTCTTTGATCCAAGCGCTCACCGCTTCCTGGGTGGACGCGGTGATCTCGAATTGCACCGGCCTGGCAGTTTTCTGTTGCATGATGATGGCGCGTGCAGCCACATGATCCCCATGGCAGATGTCTCGAACCTTGAGTTTGACCAGATCGCAAGCCCTAAGCTTACTGTCGAGGCCCGAGTCAAACATGGCAAGTTCCCTGACCCGGTGTTCGAGCTGCAATCGCACGCGTATGGCCCAGATTTCCTTTAGCTTGAATGGCGCCTTCTGGCCCACCAGTTTGCCCTTGTTCCACGGTTCGTGGTGGGACTTGTTGCTTGAGTCGTCCATGTTGAACTCCTTAAAGTTGAAAGGAATTCAACTCTCCTGCGTATTGGATGGGGTGGTCATGCCGATCGTCAGCTTTGGAGCAGGCAGTTTGAGATTTCAGACCGACCGCAAAAATCACAAAAGGCGATCAGAATTTCCTGAGTGTTCGACTCTTCCAGTCCCATTGCCGCCGGTAGCGACTGTCAGCTTACTGGTTGCCCAATTTACCGCCCGTCAGAAGCCGTTCCTGGCGGACCTCTTCGTGCCCTTATGCACAGTTCCCAGTTATCAACAGTTTGGGTTCATTGGGTTGGCGGTCTTGTCTGTAAAGGGCAAAACAGGATGTCTTTGCCCTTTACATAATTACAGGCTCTTCAAGAACGCCAACAAAGACTCGGTTGCCTTGAAACGCCGAGCGGGACTGGCGGGGTCCTGTAGGCGAGCCAGCGCTTTTTCCTTCATTGCCAAATCTGCTTCGACGTATTGATGGGTTGTTGTCGGGCTTTCATGCCCCAGCCACAACGCGATGACACTGATTTCCACGCCTGACTGCAGCAAATGCATGGCCGTGGTGTGTCTTATGGTGTGGGGAGAAATCGCACGCTTCTCTAGGCTCGGCATCGTTTTGACGGCAGTTTGCACGGCCAATGCCATACGCTGGGTTACGTTGGAGCGGGTCATCACCTCACCACACCGATTGGGCAACAAGGCCGAGGTTGGCCCCAAATCGGGATTGAGTTTTAGCCACTGACAAACCGACTTGACCGTTGAT
>CAIMHL010000393.1 GCA_903840825.1 uncultured beta proteobacterium | reverse complement strand
TGCCGGCTTTGGCGCTGGTGATTTTGCGGGTATTCATGAGGCGGCTCCCGAGCGGCGACGTTGCCAGGCTTGCAAGGCGTTAATGATCAGCAGCAAAACGAATGAGAAGACCAGCATCACCACGGCCACGGCGGTAGCACCGGCGTAGTCGTATTGCTCCAGCTTGCCAATGATGATGAGCGGGGTGATTTCGGACACCATCGGCATGTTGCCGGCAATAAAGATGACCGAACCATACTCGCCAATAGCGCGGGCAAAAGCCATGGCAAAACCGGTCAGCAGCGCTGGCGCAATGGTGGGAAAGATGACATGGCGAAAGGTCTGCCAGCGCGTGGCGCCCAGGCAAGTGGCGGCTTCTTCGAGCTCTTTCTCGATGTCTTCCAGCACGGGCTGCACGGTGCGCACCACAAACGGCAGGCCAATGAAGATGAGCGCAATGACGATGCCGTTGCGGTTAAAGGCCAGCTGGATGCCATAAGGCGCCAGTACTTGCCCGACCCAGCCGTTGTCGGCCAGCAGCGCGGTCAGCGCAATACCGGCCACTGCGGTGGGCAGGGCAAAGGGCAAGTCCACCAGCGCATCAACAATTTTCTTGCCTGGAAAGGTGTAGCGCACCAGCACCCACGCCACCAGCAGTCCAAACACCACGTTGACCAATGCCGCCACCAAGGAGGCGCCAAAGGTCAGCTGGTACGAGGCCACCACGCGCGGGCTGGCCACGGCGGCCCAAAACTGTTCCCAGGTCAGGGTGAAGGTTTTGAACACCAGCGCCGAGAGGGGGATCAGCACAATCAGGCTCAGGTACAGCAGGGTGTAACCGAGTGTGAGGTTAAAGCCCGGCAGCACCCGCTTGGGCACCCGCTTGCGCACCGCACCCGCCGCAGGGAGCGGCAAAGAAATCAAAGAAGCAGTCATTTACTTAACGGTGTAAATCTTGTCAAACTGTCCGCCATCGTTGAAGTGCACTTTTTGCGCTTCAGAGAACGTACCGAAATACTCGTTCACGGTAAACAGCTGAATGGGCTTGAAGGTGCTGGCGTATTTTTTGAGGATGGCCGCCGAGCGGGGGCGCAGGGCGTGCTTGGCAGCAATTTCTTGCGCTTCATCGGAATACAAATAATCCAGGTAGGCCTTGGCTAACTCGCCCGAGCCCTTCTTAGCCACGGTGCGCTCCACTACCGCTACGGGGTTTTCAGCCACGATGCTCACCGAGGGGTGAATCGCATCGACTTTGCCGGCGCCAAATTCGCGGTCCACTGAGACCACTTCCGACTCAAACGTCACCAGCACATCGCCAATATTGCGTTGCAAAAAGATGGTGGTGGCATCGCGCCCGCCCTTGGCCAGCACGGGCACGTTTTTAAAGAGCTTGGCCACAAAGGCGGCCGCTTGTGCGTCGGTACCGCCGGTTTTGCGCACATAACCCCAAGCCGCCAAATAAGCCATGCGGCCATTGCCGCCGGTTTTGGGGTTGACCACAATCACCTGAATGCCGGGCTTGACCAGGTCATCCCAGTCTTTGATGTTTTTTGGGTTGCCGTTGCGCACCAAAAACAACATGGTGCTCGAAGTAGGCGAGGCGTTGCCCGGGAAGCGCTTGGCCCAATCTTTGGCCACCACACCGGTGCTGGCCAGAAAATCGATGTCGGTGGTGGTGTTCATCGTCACCACATCGGCGTCCAAGCCGTCATTAACGGCACGCGCCTGTGCACTGGAGCCG
>CAIMHL010000392.1 GCA_903840825.1 uncultured beta proteobacterium | reverse complement strand
ATCGAAGATCTGGCGCATGAAATTCCGTCAATTGGGGGTAGAGGGAACTGAGGTGCTGGGTCCGTACCCCCTTTTGAGTCTTTCTGAGGCTCGCGTCAAAAGGGATGTCTTTCGCAAGAAACTTCTCGATGGCATCGATGTCAGGGCCAAGCCTCAAAATTTAATCACTTTTTCTCAGGCTGTCAAAGAGTTCTGGTTGGGCAAGGAAGATTCCAGTGGGAAGGTGGTGGGCGGGCGAAAAGATGTTTCGCCTGGTTACATTAAAAATGCGATCAGTGGAAGCGCCATGCACTTGGAGCCCTACATCGGGAAAACCCCTATAGGGCTTGTTACAGACGACATGTTGCTTGAGTGCCTGCTAAAGCTTAACGATGCCGAGAAGTTTGTGTACACCAGGCGCATCCGCATGTGGGCGAGCATGATGTTTGACTGGGCTGTGGCGCGCAAGTATTGCCAAACGAATCCAGCGGCACTGATAAAGCCGCGGCATGCCTTTGGTAAGCGCGATGAGCAGAACCATCCAAGCCTGCCTTTGTCTGAGGTGGCCGGATTTATGCAGCGGCTGGGGCTTGAGTCGGAACTTCAAGCGGTGCTGGCCTGCCGCCTGCTGGCCTTGACCTGGGTTCGCACCGGGGAGTTGCGGCAAATGAAGTGGGACCAGATAGATGGAAATGTCTGGTGTGTGCCGAGCGCCAGCATGAAAAAGAAGCGGGTCCACCTGGTGCCTCTTTCAAGCCAGGCGATGTCGATCCTCTTGAAGTTGCGACAGCGCACCCGGGGCTGCGAGTTTGTTTTTCCCGGTGACCGCTCCATTAGCCGGCCGATGTCAGAAAACGCTGTTCTTTACCTTATCCACCGGATGGGGTTTAAAGACAAAATGAGCGGCCATGGTTGGCGAAGTGTGGCCTCGACCTGGGCCAACGAGCGCGAGTACAACCGTGATCACATTGAGATGCAGTTGTCTCATGCCGAGGAGGATGCCGTGCGTGGCGCCTATAACCATGCCAAATATTTCCCGCAGCGGGTAAAGATGCTGCAGGAATTTGCCGATTGGCTAGACCAGGCCGAGGCCAGCGGCGTGCAGGGTTGACATCCTCCAGCCCATAGTGCGCTGGCTCAAGGCGACATCTGGTGGGGGTAGCTTGCCTGCTTTTATCCAGGTGCTTAGGCACTGGCTGCCAACGCCAAACATAATGCAGAGATCCGGCCGCCAGATAACTCGGTCGATTTCAACCAATTCGTTATTTTTTGCTACTGCGTTCATTTTGATTTTTCCAGTTCGCTGTTGAGTTTTTCACGAAGCCACTTCACGGCTCCCAAACGTATGTACATGAGGTGCTGTTCTTCGGTCAGCCTGGCTGATAAGTTGCGTGGTGGCGCCCCGGTCAGTGCGCTCTTAGGTCTTGGCATTGGGCGCCTTGCGGAAGGTTGGCAAGGGAAACCAGTGGTCAAAGAAAGTCTCACCGCCTTGGTACTGACCCTTCTGCGCCACGTTGCTGCATTTATTTATGAGCCACATTGACACGCCACGAGGTGTTTTTGCATCAACAGGTATCCAGTGGCAAGCAGGAGCCACCGCAGCAGCGCCATCGGCTGTGATCTTGTGTTCAGTTGTCATGTCTCGTCCTTCACGTCACCCCAATTGCCTATGAGCGCACCGTACGTCACATCCATCTCGCTTTTGATTTGGGCTATGGTGTGGTTACGTCCTAGTCGGTACGCACTTTCAATTGCTTTTTGAACGTCCTCAGTCCAATGTTTCTCAGGTATGTCCCAGACATTCCAGCCATTGATGAAAGGGACGATCTTTTTTCTACT
>CAIMHL010000391.1 GCA_903840825.1 uncultured beta proteobacterium | reverse complement strand
GATGGTGGGCGAGACGCTGGAGCAGCACTGCGAGACGGAGTTCAACCGTATTCGCGCCACAGCGTTTCCACGCGCTTATTTTGAGAAAGACAACGACGCGCGCACTGGCAGCAAGGGCGACTACATTTTTCGCGACCTGGACGACTCAAGCACCGAGATCGTCTCCATCATGTTTGAGATGAAAAATGAGAACGACCGCACCAGCACCAAGAACAAGAACGAGGACTTCCTGAAGGAGCTGGACAAGGATCGCCTTGAGAAGGGGTGCGAATATGCCGTGCTGGTCTCCCTGCTGGAGCCAGACAGTGAGCTGTACAACACTGGTATCGTGGATGTGTTCCACCGCTTCCCCAAGATGTACATCGTGCGCCCGCAGTTCTTTCTGCCCATCATCACGCTGCTGCGCAACGCGGCGATGAACTCGCTCAAGTACAAATCAGAGCTGGCGCTGGTCAGGGCGCAGAACATCGACATCACGAATTTTGAGGCCAGCCTCGATACCTTCAAAACCGCCTTCGCCCGCAACTACGACCTCGCATCCAATAGCTTTAAAAAGGCCATCGATGAGATCGATAAATCCATCGACCACCTGCAGAAAACCAAGGACGCACTGCTCAACACAGATCGAAACCTGCGTCTTGCAAACGACAAGGCGCAAGACGTGACGATCAAGAAGCTGACGCGGGGCAACCCGACAATGGCGGCCAAGTTTGCGGAGCTTAAGAACGCTGACCCCTCTGTTGCTGAGTAAGGTGTACTTTCGCGCTGGCAAACATGGGCTCGATGCCTCAGCGCATGACCAAGCCCCCATCAACAAACAAGACCTGGCCGGTTATAAATCTGCTCCATTCAGATGCCAAAAAAAGCACAGGCCCGGCCACATCATCAGGCGTTGCGATACGGCCCAAGGGGGTTTGTGCAATTAGCGCGTCCTTGACAGACTCCCGTGTCAGACGGCTTGAATCAGTAGGACTGACCAAGCCGGGTGCCACGCAATTGACCCGAATGCCGAGCGGCCCCAGTTCAGTGGCCAAGTTGCGGCTGAATCCGACCAGCGCTGACTTGGCTGTGGCGTAGTCATGGTAGGCGATGCTGGGGCGCTCGACTAAATCGCTCACCAGGTTGATGATGCTTCCGCGCCCCGACTGTTTGAAATGTGGCAGCACCGCTTGGCACACGTTGTAGGCGGCTTGCACGGCTCCCTCAAATTGTGTTTGGTAGGCTTGCCAGGGCACGTCCCAAAACCTGAGTCGGTTTTCTGGGTCAAAGGCGTAGGGGCTAAAGGCATTGTTCACCACCACGTCAATGCGGCCGGTTTCTCTCAAAGCCTGCGCCACCAGGTCATTCACGGCTTGCGGCGAGCGGACATCGGCCGGCATGGCCCAAGCGTCGCCGCCCAGTTGCTGGCATTGCGCCACCACTGCATCGGCGGCTGATGTATTGCTCAGGTAGTTCACCAGCACCAGCGCCCCCTCGCGTGCAAAAGCTTTGGCGATGGCTGCACCAATCCCACGGCTGGCGCCCGTCACCAAGACCACCTTGCCCTGGAAGTTGCGGGGCGCGGTACTCATCGTTTGGCGGAAGTGGTTTTGGGGAGCAAATCCTGGCTGACCACATCCGTGACTTTGATATCGCGCTGGATGACGCCAAATGCTTTGTAGGCCTGAGCACCTTTTTGCAGTGAAACCATATCAAACGCACCAAGTCCGTGTTTTTGCGTGGTGGTGGACACGCTCGACTCGTTGCGTAATTTGATGATGTCTTGGTTCATGCTTTCATTTTGTCCATCAATGGCGTACTTGACCGCCAGCTTGGCCGCTTCCTGGGGTGACTTCATCATCCATTGGGCGCTGTCTTGGTAGGCAAGCAAAAAGCGTTTAAGCAATTCGGGGCGTTTTTGGTAGGTCTCTTCGCGCACCACAAAGAAATCACTTGAAATGTTCAAATGGTTTTTAATCTCCATGACATTGACGCCTCCTAGGCCTTTTTGACGACCTACCAGAAGTCCTGTGTCAGTGGCTGCGGTTGCATCAACCTGGCCTTGCATGAGGGGTGCAAAATTCAATAGCCCAGTGACCACCACAGTCACGTCCGCCTCGGTCAAACCAGCTTGGTGCAATAGCACTTGCAGGTTCTGACGCGTACCGCTGGATAAGCTGTAAACGCCAATGCGCTTGCCCTTGAGATCAGCCGGTTTGAAGATGTTTTGAGATTTGAGCGACACCACATTGAAGACGTTTTGGGGGTAGATGTCGTAGATGGCGCGCAGCTTTTCACCTTTGTCCAGCGCCGTAAAGAAGGAGCCTGGGTCAGTAAATGCCACATCGGCTTGGCCACTCAGCAAATTACGCAAGGCGTCGCCACCGCCAGCGCCAGGAACGTAGCCCAACTCAAGTCCGTGGGCTTTAAAAAACCCTTTGTCTTCTTCTACCAATAAGTTGGTGATTTCGGTGATGGGCTTGCTCCAGCCAGCGATCACGAATTTATCCAATTTCGGTGTCGACTGCGCAAGACTGACGCCAGGCACGCTCCATATCGCTGCACAAGTGATGACCGCGGCCGCAGCCTTTTTTACCCAAAAGAAGTTCATAAATATATCCCTTTAAAAATTAAATGCGAGAGTGCAATAAGCGGCGTTCCAGAAGTTCGGCCGCTTTGTAAAAAACCAGACCCAGCAGGGTAATCACGCCAAGTACGGCAAACATGAGGGCGGTATCCATGGAGCCTTGGGCGGCAATGATCAAGGCACCCAGCCCATGGCTGGCGCTTATAAACTCGCTCACCACCGCGCCTACCCAAGCCAGCACCACCGCCACACGAAAGCCCGCCATGATGTGGGGCAAGCCTGCGGGTATCTTTAAGCGCCAAAGTGTTTGCCAACGACTAGCGCGCAACATCTGAAACAAGGCGAGCCGTTGAGGGTCAACTTGTTGCATGCAGGTGGCCGTGTTTTCGAGCAGCGGGAAAAAACAAATCAAGGCCGTCATGACCACCGTAGGCAGCATGCCAAACCCTAGCCACATAATGAACAGGGGTGCCAGGGCCAGCTTGGGGATCACCTGGGTGATCACCACATAAGGCATCAGCACGCGGCGTGCGCGCGCTGATTCGCCCAGCGCCACGCCGCCTGCGAAACCTAGCGTAGTACCCAGCAAGAGGCCGAGCAGCACCTCTGTGGTGGAAGTCAAAACATGAGGCCAAAGGTAGCCGCTGGCCAAGCCACGCCAGAGCGACTGAGCCACAGCGGACGGTGCAGGCAGCACCAGCGCCGAGAGCTGCGAGTGCCGCACCATCAGCTCCCAGGCCCCGAGAAAGGCCAGGCCACCAAGGACCGAGATAAGCGTGTCGCGCCGCATCATGGCGTGGTGTCCATCGCGTCGCGCAGTGCCGCACACAGGGTGTTAAAACTTGGCGTGTACCTGATGGCGGGTTCGCGTGGACGACTTAATTCCAGGCTTCGCTGCGCGAAAATTTCACCTTGGTGCATGATGCTGACCTGATCTGCCAGGTAAACAGCCTCAGCAATGTCATGCGTGACAAAAAGCACGGAGGTGCCTTGGGCATGGCACAAAGCCAGGAAGTCTTTTTGCAATTCCTCGCGGGTCATCGCGTCCAGCGAGGCAAAGGGCTCGTCCATAAACAACACGGTAGGGCGGGTGATCAAGGCCCTGGCAATCGCCACCCGACTTTGCTGCCCGCCGGAGAGGTGTTGTGGTTTGACGTGGCCCAGTGCGGCTAAGCCCATTTGCACAAGCAGTTGCTCAGCTTGATGCTGGTCAGCTACTGTTACTTTTCTGTGCAAGCTCAAAGGCAGCAGGATGTTGTCCACAACACTGAGCCAATCAAGCAGCGTGGGCGACTGAAAAACAAAGCCCATTTCAGCTGCTGGCTTGGTAATTAGCCTGCCATTTAAAAGTACCCGCCCCTGATCTGGCATTTGCAAACCGGCAGCGAGTTTGAGCAAGGTCGTTTTGCCACAACCGCTGCGGCCAATCAAGCAATGAAACTCGCCAGGTGCGATGTGCAGGCTCACGTTATTCACCACCGTGCCCCGGTCTGGGTAGGCATAACGAAGTGACTCTAAGTGCAAAGAGTTCACCGGGTCAAACCTCGTAACTGGTGAAGCGCTCGGCTTGGCGCTCGGTGGAGTCTTCCAGGTCGACCATGCGTACCAGGTCAAGCAAACTGAAGCGACCGTCGTGGTGCCAGCCGGCTTCTGGTGCGGTCATGGTACCCATGGCACAAATCCGGGTCACGCCGGCCATACCTAACGATTGAGCCAAGTGCAGCAGCTCTTCAGGGGCGGCTGCCAGCCCTGCGGTTTGTAAAAAGTCGCGTTGTGGCGAAATCAGTGGCACCACCTCTTCCAGTTGATCTACTGCTACCACCAACACACAGCGGTTCAAGGGCCCGGGGCTGAGCGCCACGGGCGCATTGGCG